>NZ_JAFHAP010000011.1 GCF_016938855.1 Polycladomyces zharkentensis
GCTTCCGGCTGACCAGCAATGTTTCCGAAGCTCTTTTTCTGATGGTGTCGTGTATCTCCGTGTGGTTTCGATGGACTCATGACCGGCCAATGCGGCTACGTTTTGGACGGCAACTCCTTGGTCGATAAGACTCTTGCAGAAGGTATGGCGGAGGCAGTGGGCAGACACTTTATCGCTAAGGACTTTGAAGTGTCTTTCAAGCTGTTGATGAATGGCCTGGCGGTTCAACGGCCTGCCTTCACGGGTAACAAACAGGCGGTCTGTTTCTGGATTCCCCCGGTGTTTCATCCATTCTTGATAAGATTTGATGAGATCGTGGTTCATCGGAACCATACGCCACTTGCCACTTTTCCCTGCGTAACCCGCCAGTAGCGTTCATCAACAGCTGCCACATCGAGATCCCTTACTTCGCTGATCCGGAGACCGGCCTTCAGCATGAACATAAAGATGGCGAAATTTCTTGCCCGTTTCCATTCGTTCTTTTCGGATTCAATAGCACGTTGAACCTTGGCCACTTCTTTCCGATCCAGCCAGCGGGGAGCCTCGTTTAATTTGGAAACCCGCTAACTTTAACATTCCGGGCGACATCTACTGTGGCAAAACCCTGATCGACAAGACCAATACACCTTCAGTGAAGAGATTCGCTTGTTTATGGTGGTCGGATGTAGTTTGTCTTGGATCTGCATGTGTTGTCTCCAGTCCTGGATGTCAAGAGCGGTGATGTTATCAGGTTCAAAATCATCGTTCACGCTCTCCGTGTACCATTTTTCAAAGAAGCGGACGGATCGAAGGTATACATCAATAGTGGGAGTCCTTTTCCATTCTTCCTTCAGCCTGCTTTCAAACCTATCGAGGTAATTCACCCTGATCACCTCAGTTGAATCGTATTCTGTAAAGTATTTGCCTTAAAGTCCACTTGAAGGTATAAGATGGTGATAAAAGCCGGCATTCTGACGATCACGATACGCCATACTTCATGATCCAACCTGACGGGTCATTGGGCTCCAAGATTTGATCAGGAGGTGAAAGAAGAGGTAATGAGATCTTCGGCTGGAATTTCCGAAGGACCATGGACCATCAAGGATGTTGCAGAACGTGTGGGGTTAAGTGCCCATACCATTCGGTATTACGAGCAGGAAGGGTTACTGCCTTCACTAAAACGAGACCAACATGGAAACCGAATATTCGAGGAGAGAGATATCGAATGGTTGGAGCTTGTCATTTGCCTGCGTGAAACGGGGATGCCTATCGCAGAAATTAGGCGCTATGTCGATTTAGGTATGGAGGGTGACCAAACAATTCCAATGAGGAAGCAAATTTTGCAAAAACACAGGCAGATGTTGGAGAAAAAAATGGAAGAGATCAACAAGGCTTTGACTAAAATCGACAAAAAAATGAAATGGTATGATTCGAAGAAATAGAGGTAGCGAAGGCCGATTTTGAGGTCATTTGCTCAAGAAATGGAAAAATAACTGGAGATGACAGAGGGAACTCAAGTCATTCGTATGAATAGTGAAAGGGGCGGAACCAGCAACCGACGGCCTGATGATCCACCAATGGAAAAGACCACCGCCCTTACACCCTCATTTGGACAAATAGCCGTAAAGTGTCCACTTGGACACCTGAAGCGTTTCACTAATCTTTTGGATGGAAAGGTTAGTGTCCTTCATGCGAGATTAAGCCATTTTCACTTTTCGTTCATCATCACCCGTGACCGTTCACCCAATCTCCCTCTTGCACGAGCCGCGGCGGGACAAGCTTGTGTTCTCTCGTGGATGAACTCCCGTTCAGCAAGTGTCCCAAATACATGGAATATCATTTTGGTTCCATGTTTCCTGAAGACTGCGGAATCCGATACCTCTAATCAGGTGTTTCAGGGATCCCCCAGACGATCCAGCTTCCAAACAACCAGAGTGTCCCCTGCTCTCATGTAAATCAGGCATTCCTCCAACCCTTAACGTGCGAAATTTCCTCCGCTTGTCTTGTCAGTGAAAATTTTCTCATATCCATGCTGCCGAAGCGCATCCAATTGGAGATGCAGGTTTTGTTCATGTATTAAAGCCGTGCGTATCCGACTAGCATTCGGTCTCCCCCCTTCGTTAATTTCATCTCATTGTCTCATAACTCATTATTGAATTTTGAGACCGAAAAAAAGCATGTTTGGCGGCAACACAGGGGGGTTCACGGAAAATATCAAAAACATTCGTTTTTGAAACAAGAGAACGCAAAGGGATTTTGCTGTATACGGGGTAATACCAGCGTAGCTGTCACTAGGTGCAATCTAGCTTCCATAAATTCAAACATCGTTACTATCCAAATGTTTTTTCTACAGCTTCTTCAATATCTTTTAATGATGGGGCAGCATATCTCCTAGTAATGTTTACATCGCTATGTCCCACCAATTCAGCGACTGTTGCAATATCTATACCAGAAGAAACAAGTTCGCGTCCGTAAGTATGTCGTAACATATGGAGATTAGCGCCCAGTTTTTCAAAGATTCGTTGAACTGCCCGAATGGAAATACGTTTTTTAAAGTTGGAGAGAAACAATGCAGGATCGCCATCCTTCCGAGTTTCCAGGTAAACGGGAGGAATATAATCGTACAGTTCATTCTTTACCTAGTCGTGACGCACCTTATGATGTTCGCCATCATAAGGAAGAATTATATTTATTAAAAATAGGCTCTGTTAAACTTTAATGTTGATTACAAATTAAAATGAAAGACCACCTTTTGTATAGGAGTGGTCTTTTACTTACTACGCTCATTCGTACCCTTTAACCTGTTCGCTTTATTTTGAGAAGATCTCGTTCCTTTAAATGATTATCAAACGCCTCTTGAACCTTATCCTTCTTGGGTGAAACAATTTTTCCCTTAACCTGCTTTAACGTCGCTACTATAAGAAAGCTAACAATCACTAATAAGAACCATGAACTCACCTTTCCTAGATGAACGAGACTCCATGCATCGGTTTGGTTTGGATATTCCCAAGCTCCAAAGAACGTTGCGATATTTTCGGCTATCCATATAAAAAATCCGATGAGCACAAAAGAAAGTGCGAGTGGCATACGGTAACGAGTTCCATCAACCTCGAATGTGACCCATGATTGCCAAAAGACGATAATTACAAGTCCAGATAACCACCAACGAATGTCAATCCAATAATGGTGGGTGAAAAAATTCAAATAAATCGCAGCTGCAAGAGGTACAACTACCAAAAACGGTGGCCACTTAACCAGTTCAACCTTAAGCCTCCTCCACGCCTGGCAAAGATAACTCGCTACACTTGCGTACATGAATCCACTATACAAAGGCACTCCAAAAATTTTGAAATATCCTTCCTCTGGATAAGACCAGGAGCCCATATGTACCTTGAAAAGTTCAAGAGCAAGTCCAATAAGGTGGAACAATGTGATAACCTTTAGTTCATCCCGTGTTTCAAGCCCAGAACGCACCATCCACCACTGCATCAGAAGGCAGATGATGAGCAGCCAGTCATACCGTGGTAGGAAGGGAAGTGGCATGAATTTTGTAAAAGCCAAAGAGGCAAAAATTACGACAGGAAACAAACATGATAGGGCCTGCTCCCAACCAAAACGAACGAGTTGTTTTAGTGCTCTCATGCATAGGTTCACCACCGAATAACTTTCTTTACCTTTCAATGTTAAATATTCCTGCTTGATTAATCTTGGGTGTCTTCATCACTTCGGTATTCTAAAATATCTCCAGGCTGACATTCTAAAGCCTTACAAATCGCATCTAAAGTGGATAATCGAATCGCTTTTGCCTTACCGTTTTTCAATATAGAAAGATTAGCGATCGTTATTCCAACCCTCTCCGAAAGTTCTGTAAGGCTCATTTTCCTTTTGGCCAGCATTACATCAAGATTGATTATAATTGCCAAGTTATTCACCTCAGATCGTTAAATCATTTTCTGATTTTATATCTATGGCAGCTTTTAACAGCTTTTGAAGAACAGCAGCAAAGACTGCAATAATCGTTGAAGCAAAAATAATGCCAAATCCGATTAGCATGATACCTGGGGCGTCTTCTGACTTCGAAACGATATAGAAGAATGGCAAACCTGGCACATACAAGATACTGATTGTGATTGCACAGTATTTTATATTCTTTAAAGCCTTTACAGATAATTCCGAGAAAGCTTTGTTCTTATCAATATAACTTAAAAGTTTAAAAGCCTGATACAGAGCGAAGAAAAATGGTATCGCCGATACATACATAACTATTAAAAAGCCATAAAGTACATAAGCGAACTCCGAATTACTTTCTGTTGCTTCTTTAGCTAACATAGGCAACCCAAATATACACAAAGCAAGAACTGGAGTTCCGATAATACAAACAGCTATTTTTAAAAACAATGTTGTTCCTTGTTTCATAAAAAGCACCTCTCCTATTTATTTTATATTTTCAATTCGATTTTAACAGGATATTTATCGATTTGCAATAAATTCTTATCGCGCCCCAATCGGTATAGAAAATATGGTGCCACTACACCAATGAGGGGTAGAGACGCCCTAAGTCAATATAAATGTGCTAAACAAAGATTCAAAAAGACAATAGCGAGCCTGAGGTGAATATTTGGCAACATATTACAGGTGGAGGAGCCAGGGAGCTCGGCCCCGGGCTCCGGAGGGAGTAGCGCGAAAAGGATCGTGGCAAGGAAAGCTTTTGCCTGTCCGGATGAATGGTGAGACCGGTCTGCTGATGATGAAAGAGAAGCGTGTGTCCATGGCCGTCTGTTTTGAATGGGAGCCGGGTGAGTACCAGATTGCGCGCATTTATATGGTGCTGAATCCAGATAAACTGAAAAAGTTGCAGAAGGTGTCACAAAACAGGCCGGAAGATTGTTTTTATCTACGAAAGTGATTCTTCTAAGTACTGGGGGGCATATCCGATGAAACTGCGCATGAACTTCCGAACTGCAAACCCGGAAGCTGTTCAAACCATGCTTCAGCTGTTCGTGAGAAATAGCGGCCTAGACCCGAAGCTTTTCGAACTGATCAAAATCAGAGTGTCCCAAATCAATGGCTGTACATTTTGCCTCGACATGCATGTCAAGGATTTTCGGTTTCAAAGATCAGCCTGTATTGATCCAATCTAAACACCGTTATCTGCTGAGCGGATGTACGCCCCTCTACCGTGTCAGCAACAAGATGCGGCCGTTCTTCTCGGTCCTCAGGTCGAGCCGTCCGATTTAAAATGGCGGCAAAATCGTTCCGAGCTTGGGAACGAGCCCGTCCGATCAGCTCTTTTCGGACGGGTTTCGTCATGTTTTCTTGTGCTTTTCCGTTCTCGATTCTACCCAAAACTTTACCTAAAAAGCCGCCTTTCATCCCATGGTTTCAAACGAGGGATGAAAGACGGCAGTGCTTAGTACAGATGCTATGATGTCACGCCGTCCAACAACACCTTGAATGCAAGTGACCAGGCGACCATCAGCAGAAGCAGTGTTAACAGGGTGATCGTTTCCGTCCTGTGCAACACCTCCTTTACTCCGCCGGCTGACGAAGAAAGGAACGCCGGTCTTTTTTCTTTTTTGGGAAGGAAACCGGGGGCAAATGCGGAAATGTTCATACGATGTTGCCGGGCAAGCTGTCGCGGGAAATCCGGGGGATTGTACCTCTTCTGCATTCAAGGGATATATGTATTTTTGGCACGTCCAACCTGAAACGGGCCGAGAAAATCGCGTCTCGTTTGAAGAAGGGATTGGGCAGTGTGCGGATCAGCCGTTTCCAGAGTCGAGAAGTGCGAAAGCATTGAAAACGACGATGCAAGTAAAAACTCGTTACAAAAATCATCCGGGCTAAGACGGAGCCAGCGTGGATGGATGTGGGTTGCCACGTCAGATGAAGGAGAAGGCTCACGGCGTTCCGTGGGAGCGCCTGCGGCGCTTCAGTCGAGTGGAGCAAGTCACGTTACTATGAAGAAAGCGTGCAAAATGCCGATCTGTATATTGTGCAGGTTTTTTCCCATCCGATCAACGATCATCTGATGGAACTCTTGATCATGGCGGATGCCGCCGGAAGGGATTGCGCCCGCAGCATCCATGCGGTGATTCCGTACTTCGGTTATGCGTGACAGGAGAAGAAAGACGCGCCACGGGAGCCGATCACGGCCAAAGTGGCGGCCGAGTCACCACCATCGATTGGCACGCACCTGCCATCCAAGGTTTTCACACGCCCGTCGATCATCCGACCGCACTGGATCAAATGACGGAACATCACAAAACCGGCGGTGGTCTCTCCAGACGCGGGAAGAGCCAAAATGGCGGAAAAACCGGCCACGTATCCGGATGCACCGTTCGCAATGATGATGAAAAGCGACCAGCTCTATCATACGACGGCGATTACGCATATTATCGGCGAGGTCGAGGGAAGAACCCTCATCATCATCGAGGATAGGATCGATACCGGCGGCACGATCGTGAGTGTCGTGGAGGGATTGCTGGCCAAAGACGCTCGGGAACACAAATGAAACATATTTCGCTGGAAATTCCCAAGCATAAGCTTGTTGAGCCGAACCGGCATTTGTGTGTGCCACCCATCCCGTTTTTTCCGATCATGTGTAGAGCGGTTGGCCCATCCCGGCATCCGGTGGTCGTCACGGACATCTTGCCGTTGCCTGAGGCGGTGTCCTTTCCCAAACGGTATGTATTGTCGATGGCGGTGTTGTTGGCGAAGGCAATCGATCCCACCGAACGGGGAGGGTCGATCAGCACATTGTTGCTCAAGGGAATGTAAACCCGTGTGAAATTGTGGTATAATCTTTCCAAAGTTGATCACCAAATACCGACCACCAGCTTGTATCAGGTGCTGGGTGGGGGGAAAACATGAAAAAGCAAGAAGCAAAATGGCGAAACCAATCGAGGAAAGTCGTTCGGCTTCGCATGGATGCCGGTTTTTTCTTTGAGCGGGCGGTTCGCTCGCTGGACAAGCAAAACTACCCCAAAGCATTGAAATATTTCCGTCTGGCAGTGGAGAAGGAACCGGACAATCCCATCAATCACTGTAATTTGGCGGGGATTTTATCCGAGATGGGACGGTTCGAGGAATCCAATGAAGTGTTGGAAACCGTGCTAAACGAAATCGATCCGGAATTGCACGAGTGTTATTTCTACATGGCAAATAATGCGGCCAATATGGATGAGTTCGAGTTGGCCGAAGAATATTTGGTCACCTATTTGGAGAAAGACCCTGACGGCGAGTTTGCCGAAGAGGCTGAAGAAATGCTGCAGATGCTGGCCTACGAACTGGGGCGGCCTCCGCGTCGTCCGGAGCGTGTGGATCGTCCGGAATGGTTCGTCAAGCACGATACGGCCCGCAAACATTTGGAAGAAGGGCGCTTCGTTCTGGCCACTCAACTGCTGGAGGAATTGGTTGAGGCGTATCCTGACTTTTTGGCAGCACGTAACAATCTGGCATTGGCGTATTATTACACGGGCCAGTTTCAGCGGGCGGTGGACACCATCCACCAGGTGCTGGAGACAGACCCGGGCAATCTGCATGCATTGTGTAACTTGGCCGTGCTGTATCAGCATCTGGGTCGTGAATCAGAACGGGACCGGTTGGTTGGCATGTTGAAAAAGCTCGTTCCCACGCATGTGGAGCATTTGTACAAACTGGCCACCACATTGGGCATTCTGGGCGAACACGAAGTCGCTTACGAAACATTCCACCGTCTGCTTCGGATGGAGGGTCAGCCTGAACCCAGCTTGTATCATTATCTTGCGGCCGCATCGATGAATACAGGTCGCTGGCGCAAGGCACAAAAGTACTGGAGCATCGCAGCCGAGATGGACCCTGACTCTCCCGTGCCCCGGTACTATCTGGACTTGCTGCGGGAATGGCGACTTGAGCGGCGGAAGCTTCCGCTGATCAGCTACCATTATCAAGTGCCGTTTCACGAGCAGGCAAAGTCAACGGAGGATCAGACGAACCCCGTTCCTGAGCAATTCCGTGTCAACCCTTTGGTTCGTTCGTCGTTTTACTGGGCTCTCCAACACGGAGACAAGGAGACGAAACAGCAAATCTTGCAGTTGTTGGGCTGGATGGCGGATGAGGAAGTGGAGCAGATCCTGCGTCAGTTCCTGTTGAGTCCGGATCACGAAGATGAACTGAAGAAAACGGCCCTGATGATTTTGTATCAGATAGGGGCAAAAGGTCCTTACCATGTCCTGCTGGATGGTGCAGAACGCGTCATCTCGGCAGAACAACTGGCCAAGCAGGCCGGTGAGATTCAAGTATGGCGTCAAGTGCTGGAATGCTGTTTCGGCCACATGAAAGGCTGTTATCCTGAGGCGTTGCTCCAAGACGCGCAGATCTTGTGGACTGCCTTTTTGACACAAAAGCAAAAGGAGTTGCCCACCGTCAGAAAGGTGGAAGGATGGGCAGCTGCCTTGGAATATGTGATCGCCAAGCTGCACGGACAAGGGCGGACACAAACAGAAGTGGCGGAAAAATACGGCGTATCCCCGTCCACGGTCGGCCGACACGCTCGCCAGATGGAACAAACCTGTGCACTGAGTCGCCATTTCAAGGAGATTTCCACCCGTTCAACCGAGTAAACGGCATCTGGCGTTGGCATCGTGAGGTTGTAAGGGGGAGTGTGCGATGGAAAAATTGAATCAGCATTCGTTTGCTCAGTTTATCGCATCAGGAAAAAAAGTGGTGGAGTTCAATGCCGGATGGTGTGTGGATTGTAAACGTGTGGCACCGTTTTTGCCTGTGATCGAGGAAAAGTTTGCTTCCGACTTTCAGTTTGGCGAGATTGATGTGGATGAATCACGTACCATCGCAGAACAATACAATGTAAGAGGGATCCCTACATTCATCGTGTTCGAGGACGGTCGGGAAACCGGCCGTCTGCCGAGCCGGGAGGCCAAAACGCAGGAACAGATTGAAACGTTTCTGGAACAGATGGCCAAATAATGGGTGAAGCGTAAAGGCCGTTTTTCGGTTGAGCGGCTTTGAGGCGTGCCAGGCCAGTCCGTCAGGGGGCAACAGGGGTGCGGATGGAGCGAGCCGGAAAAATCATGCACGCGATATACCAGATATCATTTTTCAAACCGTTCCCGCCTGGGCGGATGTGACGCCGACAGGTGGGAACCGTTTTAAATGGGTCCTGTTTTGGTACTTTTCGAGTTATCGAGGGCAGCAAAACGGGTATACAGGAGTTGGAAAGTTCCATCTTGCATCCCACTTTCAACGTGGGATGTTTGCATGCGATTGTATAAACAGAGGAGGATTGGCTGTGGCGGAAGAAAAAGTATACGACGTTGTCATTATTGGTGCAGGTCCTGCGGGTATGACGGCCGCAGTGTATGCTGCGCGTGCCAATTTGGACACCGTGATGATTGAGCGGGGCATCCCGGGAGGACAGATGGCCAATACGGAGGATATTGAAAATTATCCGGGATTTGAGCATATATTAGGTCCGGACCTCTCCAACAAAATGTTGTCTCATGCTCAAAAGTTCGGGGCCAAATACGAATACGGCGATGTGAAACGGGTGGAGGACGGTTACCCGTATAAAAAGGTGATCACTTCCAAACAGACGTATCTGGCCAAAGCGGTGATCGTCGCCTCAGGTGCGGAACACCGGAAGTTGGGCGTGCCAGGAGAAGATAAGCTGTCCGGACGTGGCGTCTCCTATTGCGCCGTGTGTGATGGTGCGTTCTTCAAAAACCGGGAGCTCGTGGTGGTCGGCGGCGGGGATTCGGCCGTGGAAGAAGGTGTCTTTTTGACCAAATTCGCCAGCAAGGTGACGATCATTCACAGGCGCGACCAACTTCGTGCACAGAAGATCCTGCAGGATCGCGCATTCAAAAACGAAAAGGTGGACTTCATCTGGAATACCGTGGTGGAAGAGATTATCGGCGACGAAGTGGTCAAAGGCGTCAAGCTGAAAAACCGTGTAACGGGTGAAGTCTCTGAATTCCCCTGTGACGGGGTGTTCATCTACATCGGCATGGAACCGTTGTCCGCTTGTGTCCAGGAGTTGGGGATCACCAACGAAGAAGGGTACATTCTGACCGATGAACGGATGCGGACTCGCATTCCGGGCATTTTTGCCGCCGGAGATGTGCGGGAAAAAACGTTACGGCAGGTCGTCACGGCCACGGGTGACGGTTCGATCGCCGCGATGGAGGCACAGCATTATATTGAGGAATTGAATGAGCAATTGGAAAAGCAAGCATCGCATCAGACGGCGGGTAATTAAAACCAGAGGGGAACTCTCCGGTGCGGATCACCGTTTCGATAAGTGAAAGACGTGTCAGCGTCCGAACGGATCGAGGCAGTTGCGCATGAATTGGAGAGAAGGCGCATCTGGTGCAAGTTTTCGCCGCCGGGGCGCCTTCCCGGCGGTGTTTTTATGTTCGGATTATCGACCGCATTTCCGCGACAGGGGAGAGTAGCATGAAAAACGACGGATTCCTGTTTTCCAGAGAGATTGCGTCGTTGATCATACCGAAGGAAAAAGTGGTGACGGTGGCGCCCGACTGGACATTGGAGCGGGCATTGTTGGTGTTGACGCGACGGGGATACGCATCTGTCCCGGTGATCAATGATAATGAGGAAGTCGAGGGATTGATCAGCAAGACCAACATCTTGGACTTCATGATGTCCAAAGGAGATTTCCACTTCCACATGCTCCCTCATCATCGTGTGTACGAAGCAATGAACAAGAATCACTCCGGAATCATGGCCAACTCCATCTTCTCATTCGCTTTTGAAGTGCTGATCGACCGGCCGTACATTCCGATCATCGATGTGAAAAACAAATTTATGGGCATCTTGACCCGGCGGGTATTGATGCAAAAGGTGACGGAGTATTTTGAGCAGGAGTTTTGGCAAGCGATGCAAGCGGACGCTCACCCCGGATCAAAGCGGGAAGTGCGAGAACAAGATTCCATTTTGCCCCGAAGATGATGACCGGCAGGTTATTTCACGCCCACAGGTTATGAGGAATCGTCGTGGCGGGGGGCATCCCCGCTTGTTTTCTTTTTAAGAAATTTACACATCAGGAATGGAATGATATGCTAAAAACCAGGGGTGAAAGTGGATGCAACGTGTGGCCAATTGCATTTTGCGGGATCGCAACCGGGTGTTGTTGTTGCAAAAGCCGCGACGCGGATGGTGGACCGCTCCCGGTGGCAAAGTGGAACCCGGTGAGACGCTGATGGAAACCGTGCAACGTGAATTTGCCGAAGAAACCGGACTTACCCTGATCCAACCCCGATTGCGCGGGATATTTACGATGTGTGTTCGGGACGGGGATCAGCTGGTGCAGGAATGGATGATGTTTACTTTTTTTGCGGATCGCTATACGGGTTCATTGTTGCAGCACACAGAGGAAGGTATTTTACGTTGGCATTCCGTGGATACCATCAGCCAACTGCCGACGGCACCCGGTGATCGGTTTGTGTTTGATCGGATCGTTTCCGTTCGGGATCTGCTGATTGGTCGTTTTACGTATACGCCGTCGGAGGAACTGATTGATTACACGTTTCACACCGGGACAGAAAATGTCCTTGCTTGACCGGTTATCTTCATTGAAGTATAGTCATAGCAAGTCGCAAGACCATTCAGACGAGGGAGTATGGAGGCATGGAAACACGTTATATCGGAGTCGATTTGGGTGGTACAAGCGCCAAAATCGGCGTGGTCGACGGAGAAGGGAATTTGCTGAAGCAAACGGAAGTTCCAACGTATGGGGAAGGGCCGGAGCCGGTTCTGCAACGTGTGGTGGAGGCCGCAAGAGAGTTGACGACCCGATCCGGTGCCTCCTGGGATCAAGTCGTCGGCATCGGCATGGGATTGCCGGGGTTTTTGGATCTGGAGCGGGGAGTGATCAAGCGGCTGACCAATTTGCCGTGGGAAAACGTTCCTGTCGTGGAACGGTTGGAAACGTTTTGCAGACGACCCGTTTGCATCGACAATGATGCCAACGTCGCTGCATTGGGGGAATCGTGGAGTGGTGCCGGAGCAGGAGTGGACGACATGGTGGCGATCACACTGGGGACCGGCGTGGGCGGTGGTGTGATTGCGGGAGGCCGTTTGATCCACGGAATATCAAACGCAGCCGGGGAAATCGGTCATGTTTGCATTGAGCCGGGGGGCGCGCGTTGTGGGTGTGGTCAACGCGGTTGTTTGGAAACGATTTCTTCGGCTACCGGCATCGTACGACTGGCCAGAGAAGCGTTGGCAAAAGGCGAGTCCACTTCCTTGGCTGAAACGGCCCAAACCGGAGGGCTGACCGCCCGAGACGTGTTCCAGGCGGCGGAACGGGGTGATGCGGTTGCTTCCCGTGTGGTGCAGACGGCCGTCGATGCATTGGCACGGGTGATGGCCATGGTCACAGTTGTGCTGAACCCTGCACGGTTTGTGATCGGAGGAGGGGTTGCCCGGGCTGGTGATACGCTGTTCCAACCGCTTGAGAAAGCTTACCGGAAACACGTGTTGCCGAGCGCGGCGGAGGGTGTGGAAATCGTGCCCGCGAAGCTGGGCAACAATGCAGGCATCATTGGTGCCGCTGGTTTGATCGCGAGACGAGAGAATCCGGCTTCCGCTTCATATACTTAACATGCAGAAGCCGTTAGTGGGGTGATAACGATGGATGCAAAAAAGGAGATCAACCTGGTTGTGATCACCGGGATGTCCGGAGCGGGCAAAACGGTTGCCGTACAAAGCTTGGAGGATCTCGGATTTTTTTGCATCGACAACTTGCCGCCCATTTTGCTGCCCAAATTTGCGGAGTTGTTGGAGCAATCGAAAGGGAAGTTGCGTCGGGTCGCGCTGGTGATCGACCTTCGCGGTCGGGATTTCTTTTCTTCCCTGTTTGAGTCGCTGGATACGCTGGAAAAGCATCACGGTATTCATTATCACATCCTTTTTCTGGATGCCAACGACCAGACATTGGTGCGACGGTACAAAGAGACGCGGCGGCGCCATCCGTTATCCCCCGACGGAACACCATTGGACGGTATCACGCAGGAACGGAAGCTGTTGGAAGAAATCAAGGGTCGCGCACACCAGATTATCGATACCAGTTCGCTCAAACCGGCGGAGCTGAAAGAAAAGATCGCGTCACGTTTCGGCTCGGTCGACACCAATCCCTTTTCGGTTACTTTCATGTCGTTCGGGTTTAAATACGGGATTCCGATCGACGCCGATCTGGTTTTTGATGTCCGTTTTCTTCCCAATCCTCACTATGTCGAATCGTTGCGTCCCCATACGGGAAGGGACCGGGATGTGTTTGATTACGTGATGAAATGGGAGGAAACCAAGCAGTTTCTTGAGAAGCTGGAAGACCTCCTGCGCTTTCTTCTTCCCCATTACCACAGGGAAGGGAAAACCCAATTGGTGATCGGAATCGGTTGTACGGGAGGAAAACACCGTTCCGTGGCGATTTCCGAATATCTCTGCCAAAAGTTCCGTAAACAAGCCCATTGCCAGGCCATACATCGGGACATGGAGAAAGATAGGTGAGCGGTCGGGATGTCAGCGATGGTGAGAAGAAAAAGAAGGAGGTATCGCCGCCTGCGCATCGTAGTCATCGGAGGGGGCACCGGGCTTCCCGTGATATTACGCGGTCTCAAGAAATTTCCGGTAGACATCACGGCCATTGTGACGGTGGCGGACGACGGCGGAAGTTCCGGCCGTCTGCGCAACGACATGCAGATGCCGCCACCGGGGGATATTCGCAATGTATTGGTCGCATTGGCTGATACGGAGCCCCTTTTGGAAAAAGTGTTGCAATATCGGTTTAAGAATGGGGAAGGACTTGCCGGTCATACGTTGGGCAATTTGCTGATTGCAGCCATGAACGATTTGACGGGGGGATTCACCCGCGGGATCAAGGAATTGAGCCGCGTACTCGCCGTGCGCGGGCGCGTGTTGCCGGCCAGTGAGCAGGACGTGGTGCTGATTGCGGAAATGACGGACGGCACCCTCGTCCGGGGAGAGTCGCAGATACCCAAAGCGGGCAAAACGATTCGTCGCGTATTCTTGGATCCGCCGGACCCACAGCCGTTGGAGGAAGCATTGCACGCCATAGCCGAAGCGGACGGGATCGTAGTCGGACCGGGAAGTTTGTATACCAGCATCCTGCCCAATCTGTTGGTTAAAGGAATGGCGGATGCGATCCGGACGTCGCAGGCGAAAAAAATCTACATCTGCAATGTCATGACCCAGCCGGGTGAGACAGACGACTACACAGCGAGTGACCACATCGCCGCCATCCACAGGCACGTCGGCGAGCGCTTCTTCGACGTGGCGATCGTCAACAATGAGTTGCCGCCGCCTTCCATCCAGAAGCAATATGCGGAAAAAGGGGCGATCCCCGTTTTGTCCGATGTCGAACGTATCCGACAGCTCGGTTGTGAAGTGATCGCGGATAATTTATTATTGTACCGATCCGTGCTGCGTCACAACGCGGGCAGGATCAGCCGCCACATCATCCGGCTCTTGCGCAACCGGGTGTACCAGCGTCATGGCATGTGAAGGATGATGAATCATGTCGTTTACTTCTGCAACCAAAAAGGAATTGACCCGCATCGAATCGAACACCTGTTGCCGGCGGGCGGAACTGTCTGCATTGGTGCGTATGAACGGGGTGATGCAGATCGCCCGCCAGCGCATCTTGCTGGACATCACCACGGAAAACGCCGCCATCGCCCGGCGGATCTACGCGTTGATCAAGGATCTGTATCAACTGCAAGCCGAGGTACTGGTCCGCAAAAAGGTGCGGTTGAAAAAAAATAATGTCTATCTCGTCCGTTTGTCCGTTCGAGCGGAGGAAATCTTGCGTGATTTGCGTATCCTAGGGGAAGGGTTTGAGCGGGTCAAAGGAATCGCTCCGGATCTGATCGAAAAAAACTGCTGCAAAAGGGCATATCTGCGCGGGGCCTTTCTGGCCGGCGGATCAGTCAACAATCCGGACAGCGGTTCGTACCATCTGGAGATTATCTCCACCTACCACGACCACAGTGAAGCCCTGTGCCGCCTGATGAACCGTTTTCGTCTGCATGCCAAAATCATCGAGCGGAAAAAAGGGTTTGTGGTCTACGTCAAAGAAGGGGACAAAATCGGTGAGTTGCTCAACATCATCGGTGCTCACCAGTCTTTGCTCCGTTTTGAAGATGTTCGCATCATGAAAGATATGCGCAACTCGGTCAACCGACTGGTCAACTGTGAGACAGCCAATCTGAACAAAACCATTCAGGCCGCCATGCGGCAAATTGACAATATCCAGTTGATTGACCGGGAAATCGGTTTGGACAACCTGCCGCAGCGTTTGCGCGAGATCGCTGAAGTCCGTTTGCAGCATCCCGACATTACGCTCACGGAACTGGGACAAATGCTTCCCGGCGGGAAAGTGAGCAAGTCGGCTGTCAACCATCGCTTGCGCAAACTGGACGAGATCGCGGAACGTCTTCGCCGCAAATCGGGCGGGAACTAACGGGAGATGCTCGCGGAAAACCGCTTATCCCATGTCAAAACCAATCACAATATGTTTCCAGGGAGGAATATCATATGGTTGAAAAAAAAGTAGTCGTCCAACTGCGCACCGGTCTGCATGCCCGTCCGGCTGCCATGTTTGTTCAGGAAGCAAACAAGTACACCTCAGATATCTTTGTGACCAAAGGCGATAAAAAAGTAAACGCCAAAAGCATCATGGGCATCATGAGTCTGGCGGTCGCTTCCGGAACCGAAATCACCATCTCAGCTGAAGGGACGGACGCTGAGGAAGCAGTAAACGCATTGGCGGAGATCGTCAGCAAAGAAGATTGATCCATCCCCCACACCCGACGGGTGTGGGGCTTTTTTGTTCCTGTTTTCAAAATGGACCAAATATTGGTATGATGGGAAAAAGGGATTGGGTTGGCGGGGGGAGAAAAAGATGAGGGTGACGACAGCAGGTTCGGTGGAGTATATCCAAACCAAACCTTCGGTCTGGGGAGTGTTGTGGGCGCCGGATCGGCAATGGGAGCGGATTCGGGCCAAGCCGGTCTTCGGTGGTGCACTGGCTGTGTTGGCTTTGATGGAGACCTTGTCCGGTGCGTTGACGGGTTCTTTCCTCAGTCACAATCCCGCTGTTGCCCATGCATTGTTGCAGGCGGGTTTTCCCGAAGCATGGATGAGCCCGTTTCTCGCATGGTTGATCGGATTGTTCAGCTTGGTCGGACTTTTGCTGAACGCCTTGGTCACCAGTGTCCTGACCTGGTTGATGATGAAAGGGTTGGGGGGACAAGGGACATTTCGTCAACTCTTTTCTCTGCAGACACATATGTTGGTTCTCATGGTGTTGCAAACCGCTGTCGGCGCCATCGGGCTCCTGGTGACCGACGGATGGCTGACGAAACCGCCTTCCGGATTGGCCGCTTACATACCGGTGGAAGGGGGATGGTCCGGGCTATTGATGACGCTGGACCTGTTCATGGTCTGGAGACTGATCCTGTTGGCGCGGGGGATGCGGATCATCTGCCGATTGTCGACCGCGCGGTCGTGGGTGGTTGCGTGTCTCCTGTTTTTACTCGACGTGATTGTCAACACGATCTCCGCTTCGTGATCACTATGTTAACGGCAAGGGGAGCATGAGAAATGGAACGGTTCGGCGACCGTTGGTAGACCGCAGCATTGGATTGCATAACATATCATTATTTATTGTCATACAACAGACAAGCCTCGTACGCACGAAAGGGGGGATCCAAGATAACAAAATTCCCACGAGTTTTCACAGTAGGTTTGAAGCTCACTGATGAACGGGGCTTGGCATTGCGTTTACTGCCCTTATGGGGATGTTGTATTTTAAAGAACCTATTACCGTCAGTAAGATATTGGTTACAGGGTTGATCATTGTTGGCGTGATCGGACTTTCATTAAAGAATTAATAGCTTTTTCGTCTAATAAAGATGAAACGCTATTGACATCCTGATGTCAGTAGCGTTTTTTCCATACCTTAGGTATAGAAAACGAAGGAGATGTTTACGATTACCAATGATAGATTCCTCTCTGACAATATCCCCACTTATTCTGCCACGAACATGAGGCGAATATCCCATTCTTGATAAAAATTGAAAGCAACCATTTCCGACAGGTATAGGCTCGTCGAATTCATCGCCAAGCGGAGTTATTCGTCATTTGGTGATCGATAAACTAAGCGGGTAACTGTCATTTAATACGCGGTATTACCCCATTTAGCAGAGGATTCATGCGTTTATCCTTTGGTTATATTTCGCCCTTAGGCGCTTTATATCTTCTCTAGGTGGAAAACCAAACATGCGGGAATATTCACGGCTGAATTGCGATGGACTTTCATAGCCTACCCGGAATGCGACGTCAGCTGCATCTGTTGACTCGGATAATAACAGGCGCCGGGCTGCCTGCAGTCTCAGTTGTTTTTGGAACTGAATAGGGCTCATAGCGGTTACCTCTTTAAAGTGCCTGTGAAGCGAAGAAACACTCATATTCGCTATTTTCGCGAGCTCCTCAATCCGAAAAGACTGATCATAGTTCTTCATGATATAATTGATCACTTCTCTGATTCGATAGGTACTGCTTCCTTCTATTGCAATTTGTGCCAACGCAACCCCATGCTGCCCTTGCAGAACCCTATAGATAATTTCCTTCGTAAATAGAGGTGCAAGTACCGGGATATCCTTAGGATTGTCTAACAAACGAGCTAATCTGATTACCGCATCCAACATAGAGAACTCCATCCGGCTGACAAACATCGCCCGGTCGGCATTTTTTTTCGGGACAACCTGAATTTCGGAATCGCTTAAAACCTCTAGGATTTGACTCGGCGTGAATTCAAGTTTGAGAGCCAAATACGGAACGTCGGAAGAGGCTCCCGTGACTTGGGCGGTAACCGGCAAGTCAATGGATGCAACAAGGTAATCGGCAGGACCGTACCTAAAGCGCTCCCGTGCCAGCATTACCTCCTTCTCACCCTGAACGACAATGCATAAGGAAGGATTGTGAACTCCATAATTTGGTCCGGTCACATTCGATTGACGAGTGAAAGATAAAGACGGAATAGCAGTCGCGTGAACACCGTCCCGGCCTGTATGACGCTCAATGAGTTTGGCTAGCTCAACCTGCTGTTTGTAGATTTGTTCAGACATAAGACTCTCCTTGTTCCTTCATCCTTGATAGCTCCATTATAATCCATATTTGTCTGTTGTTTAAGTGATTGTGAGAGGATTAGGCAATCATTTGAGACGAATAGGATAACGGTCGCTTTTTCATTTGTTGCATAATAAGGGTGCCGAAGCTTTTCCGTAACTTTATATTGATCGTAAGATTATCGAATTATATAGATGGGGGAGTAGACAGAATGTCATGAACAACACCTGGAAAATTTACATGCTGACCCTTATCAGCTTCTTTGTTGGCACTTCACACTTCAGCATTGTGGGCATGTTGGATAAAATCGCTGCTTCCGTCGGCGTATCAGTATCGACAGCGGGACAACTGATTACGGTGTTCGCGCTCGGTAACGCGATCGGCACGCCCATTGTCATGGTGGCGACGGCGAGGATGAATCAGCGCAAGCAATTACTACTGGCTCTCGCCATCATATTACTCGGCATCGTTTCGACGCTCGCCCTTCCGGGTTTCGGCTTCCTGATGGTCTCTCGCGTTATACTCGGGGTCGGAACGGGCGTCTTCGTCGTCACCGCTTATTCCATAGCTGCGAAACTGGCTCCTCCCGGACGTCGGGGCGGAGCGATGTCCAACGTCGCAATGGGCTTTAGCGCCTCCCTTGTATTCGGCGTTCCCATCGGCCGCATTGTCGCAGCGGCATATGATTGGAAGACGATCTTCTGGGGCATCGGCCTCTTCAGTCTGCTGGCAACCTTCGCCGTCGCACGGACGATTCCGGCCATGGAAGGCGAAGTGGCTGTCCCTCTGAGCAAGCGACTTGCCCTCTTGAAGAAGCCGAGGATCGCGATCACCCTTGGCGTGACGTTCTTGGTGTTTATCGGATATTCGGTGGTCAATACGTATATCACTCCCTTTCTGGCCTCCGTTATGCCGATGATGGAACGAGAAATGAGCGTCATTCTCTTCGCCTTGGGCATAGCAAGCTTGATCGGTTCCAGGCTTGGCGGCTTCTTGGCGGACTGGATCGGTACCGTCCGCACGCTCCTCGGCTCCATGGCCGTTCAAGCCCTCGCCCTGGCGTTGCTGTCCGCCGTCTCTGGATGGGTAATCGTTACCATCCTGTTGCTCATGCTCTGGGAGATCGCTGCCTGGACGTTCGGGCCGACCCAAAACTTTAACCTGATCTCGATTGCTCCGGAAGCCTCCGGTATCGTGCTTAGTCTGAACAGTTCCTTCGTGCAGCTCGGCTTTGCCGCGGGCGCCGGCATCGGGGGAATCGCCGTGGGAGGCTTGTCGATCATGGCGATCACTTGGATCAGCGCCGTCTCGGTCGCGCTCGCGGCCGTCGTCGCGGCTGTCTCCTTCGGCCATGTTCGTTCGTTCTCAAGCGCGCAGCGATGAACACATCAGATTATTGGATGTGGGGAATACGATTAATGTGCATCCGAATTATTCAAAGTTAACAAGAAGGGATTGTGTTGTCTATTATGCCCAATATTCCAGATCCAGCAGCCTCACTTTACCAGGAGCGAAAGGAGTAGAGAAAAAATGACTATTATGACCCGTGCTCTAAGTGTCCCAAGTGCAAAAGCACCATTTGAACAAACCACGATTGAGCGAAGAGATTTACGACCAAACGACATCTTAATCGATATTAAGTTTTGCGGTATTTGCCACTCCGACATTCACAATGCACACAATGATTTTGGTAACGGAATCTTCCCAATGGTTCCCGGTCACGAAATCGTCGGAGTCGTGGAAGCAGTAGGAACAGAAGTTACAAAATTTGCTGTTGGTGATCGCGTTGGCGTTGGTTGCTTTGTTGACTCCTGCGGAGAATGCGAATATTGCCTCCGTGGTGATGAGCAATTTTGTACAAAAGGCGTCGTCGTGGTATACAATTCGTTAGACTACGATGGTAATCTAACATACGGTGGATTCAGTCAGAAAATAGTTGTAAAGGAAGACTTTGTTGTCCGTATTCCAGACGGTCTGGAACTGGATGTGGCAAGTCCGCTATTGTGTGCAGGCATCACCACGTACTCTGCTTTGAAGCACTGGAACGCCGGTCCAGGTAAGAAGGTTGCCATAGTGGGGATGGGAGGGCTTGGCCACCTGGCTGTCCAATTTGCGCATGCCATGGGTGCTGAAGTCACTGTCTTGAGTCGGTCGATGAATAAGAAAAGTGAAGCCCTAGGTTTTGGCGCAGATCATTATTTTGCAACCAGTGATCCCGAGACATTCACTGAGTTGGGCGGCCGTTTTGACCTCATCTTAAACACAGTGTCTTCCAATCTTGACGTTGATGCGTATTTATCTCTGCTTCGTGTAGATGGAACGCTTGTAAATGTCGGCTTACCAAACAAGCCGGATAAATACAATGTGTTTTCCTTGGTCATGGGTCGTCGTAGCATTGCCGGTTCACTCGTTGGTGGAATTCGGGAAACACAAGAGATGCTCGATTTCGCCGCTCAACACGGCATTGCCCCTAAAATTGAGGTGATCCGTTCGGATCAATTAGACGAAGCATTTGAGCGTGTTCTCCGCAGTGATGTACGTTATCGATTCGTGATTGACATGTCTACCTTGTAACATCTTGAATCGTCTTGGATGAAAGACGGGTTGAGCAATTCGCACAACAGAGGATGTAAATGAGATAAAAAAAGAGTGACTTGACACATCATATTTAAAAGTCAGGGGGATCTCATATGCAAAAAGTAATTTTGAACAATGGTGTTGAGATGCCTATACTCGGCTTTGGTACTTATCAGATTGGTCCAAATGAATGTGAACAATGCGTTTATGACGCCATAATGGAAGGTTATCGTCTGATTGATACCGCTGCCGCTTATCAAAATGAAGAAGCGGTTGGCAGAGCAATCAAACGGAGTGGCGTGCCGAGAGAGGAGTTGTTTATTACAACAAAACTCTGGATTCAGGATGCCGGTTATGAGAGCACAAAGAAAGCATTTGCAAAATCACTGGAAAGATTGCAATTGGATTATTTGGATTTGTATTTAATTCATCAGCCGTTTGGCGATGTATATGGTTCTTGGCGTGCGATGGAGGAATTGTATCGTGAAGGAAAGATCAGGGCAATTGGAGTCAGTAACTTCCAGATGGATCGTCTGGTAGATTTGATCATTCATAATGAAGTAGTTCCTGCCGTAAACCAGATTGAAACGCATCCTTTCTGCCAGCAAATAGAAAGTGCTAAGCTTATGAAAGAGTACAATGTGCAGATAGAGTCCTGGGGGCCTTTTGCTGAAGGAAGAAACAACATCTTCCAGAATGAAGTTTTAGTATCAATTGCCGAAAAGCATAAGAAATCCGTTGCTCAGGTGATTTTACGCTGGTTGACACAAAGGGGAGTTGTTGTGATTCCGAAGACTGTTCGTAAAGAAAGAATGATCGAAAACTTCAATATCTTTGACTTTGAATTAAGTCAAGAGGATATGGAGAGGATTGCTACGTTAGATACGAAAAAAAGCTTGTTCTTTTCGCATAACGATCCTGAAATCGTGAAATGGCTCAGTAATCGTAAACTTGATATTTAATGCTCTTATACAACACAGATGGGGAAGTAAAGGGAGTTTTGAAGTTGAGTAATGTTTTGATTCTGGGTGCAAACGGGTCAATTGCTCGTCATGCGATTGATTTATTCCTAAACGAAACTGATGCTCAGTTGACACTTTACTTGCGTAATTCGCACAGACTCAGAAATATTAATTCAAACCGCGTTCGAATCATCGAAGGCGATGTTTTGGATATTGAAAAATTAAAAGAAGCCATGATTGGACAGGATGTTGTCTATGCCAATCTGGCTGGCGATCTGGAGCGCATGGCAAAAAACATTGTGGAGGCTATGAATGCAATTGGCGTGAAACGTCTCATCTTTATCAGTTCAATGGGAATTTATGATGAAGTCCCAGGAGAGAAATATGGAAGCATATTAGATCCATATCGAAAGTCAGCTGCCATCATTGAAGCCTCAGACCTCGACTATACGATTTTGAGACCCGCATGGTTGACCGATAAAGATGAAATTGACTATGAGACAACGCAGAAAGGCGAACCGTTCAAAGGTTCGGTCGTATCGCGTGAGAGTGTTGCACATTTGGTTGTGAAATTAGCTACATCGCCGGAATTGGAAGTTCGTCGAAGCTTGGGCGTAAACAAACCTGTACGTTAGATCTTTGCAAAAGGCTGCTATTGAAGGGAAGATAAATGATGCAAAAGCGTAAATTAGGAAAAAGTGGCCTGGAAGTTTCCGCGATCGGGCTTGGTTGTATGGGAATGAGCTACGGTTATGGTCCGGCTCCGGAAAAGAAGGAGATGATCTCATTAATTCAAGCCGCTGTTGAACGTGGTGTTACATTCTTTGACACCGCCGAAGTATACGGGCCATATGTGAATGAGGAGTTGGTAGGTGAGGCACTTGCCCCATTCAAGGGGGAAGTGGTGATTGCCACTAAATTTGGTATTAAAATGGTAAATGGCAAGCAGGTGCTTGACAGCAAGCCGGAGCATATTAGGCAATCAGTCGAAGGCTCGCTCAAACGCCTTAAAGTCGAAGCCATTGACCTATACTATCAGCATCGAGTTGACCCAAATGTGCCGATCGAGGAAGTGGCCGGAGTAATACAAGACCTGATCAAGGAAGGTAAGGTTAAGCATTGGGGGCTTTCTGAAGCAGGGGTGGAAACGATTCGCCGCGCACATTCGGTTCAGCCACTCGCTGCAGTCCAGAGCGAATACTCACTATGGTGGAGAAGTCCTGAAGAAGAACTGCTCCCTACGCTAGAGGAACTCGGTATCGGTTTCGTTCCGTTCAGCCCGCTGGGCAAGGGATTCCTTACAGGAAAAATTGATAAGAATACAACATTCGCTGACTCCGACTTCCGTAGCATTGTTCCTCGCTTCAAACCGGAGAATCTCGAAGCAAATCAGGTTTTGGTTGAACTGATAAAGAAGGTTGCTGCAAGGAAAAACGCAACGCCGGCTCAAATCGCACTCGCATGGGTGCTTGCCCAGAAGCCATGGATTGTTCCGATTCCCGGCACGCGCAAATTGGAGCGCCTGGAAGAAAATCTTGGCGCAGTTGACGTTGAGCTGACCCTTGAAGAACTAAGTGATTTAAACGACGCGCTCTCGAAGATCGAGATTTTGGGAGATCGCTATCCGGCAGGTTCAGAATACGCAAATAGAGTAGGCAAATAACGGGTATCTCTGATAAAAGATGGGTTGGCCAATTTTAATTGGTTAACTCATCTTTTGTTTCCTGGGATCGTGCCTCCTGGCAATCAGTGCCGTTAATGAATTGACAACCCGTTTGGAATCGAAAAGGCACCTCAGAATGATATTGGTGTACCATTTTGGGCACACTGAGGTTTCATGAACATTGCGATCTATATGTTCATTAATAAACATATGTTGTTTCCGCGTTACCTATGGGGTGCTACCGCCGAGGAAGCGAAAGCCTGTGCGGAGAAATTCGGTCAAACGATCAAGCTCCTTCCGACGTACGGTCATCATTTGCCGCCAGATCTCCAACACAATGTTCTGCAGCTGATGACGGTTGCCATCATCGTTGTCATGTTCGTGTTGATGGGAAAATGGGGACGGTTCGGATCAAATGGTGAGAAAACAAAACACCGTTACGTCGAGTAGGATATGAAACCGAAAAAGAACGGGCTCCATCACGCTTGCATTGCATCAGCGTCGATGGCGCTTTTTTATATCGGCACCGGATAAAAAACCGAAAAAGAGTTGCCAAAATGAACAAGGAAAACGAAAATGGAAAAGAAAGATGATTTGCCCGCAGAGATCGGGTAAAGATAAAGGGAGGAATTCTCCCGGAAAAAATGAATTGAAGAATGCAAGATAGGAGTGGAATGGCATGCCTTCCCATCAACCCCAGGTGGAACCGTTTGTGATGGTGATATTCGGAGGAACGGGGGATCTTGCCAGACGCAAGCTATTTCCGGCTTTATACGGCCTTTTCCGTGATAAAAAGCTTCATGAACGATTCGCGGTGATCGGCGTAGGCCGCAGACCGATAACGATGGACGATTTTCGCGACACGGTGCGGAAGGCGATTGATGAGCATTCCCGTTTGGCACGGGAAGAAGCGGGTTGGGCCGATTTTGTGGCTCGTTTTTACTATCAGTCGCTCAATGTGAAGGATGTTTCTTCCTATGCCCAACTTGGCGCATTGATGGAGCGGTTGGAAGATGAATGGAATTTGCCTGGCAATCGGTTGTTTTACCTGGCCATGGCTCCCGATCTGTTCGGCACCGTGTCCACGAACCTGAAAGCGTCGGGATTGACGGAGACAGCCGGATGGAAGCGACTGATCATCGAGAAACCGTTCGGTCACGATTATGAGTCGGCCAAAGAATTGAACGATCAGATCCGGCAAACTTTTGCCGAGGAGGAAATCTACCGGATCGATCACTATTTGGGCAAGGAAATGATCCAAAACATCGAAGTGATCCGCTTTGCCAATACCTTGTTTGAGCCGTTGTGGAACAACCGCTACATCGACAACATCCAGATTACCGCCAGTGAGACGGTCGGCGTGGAAGAACGCGCCGCCTATTACGACAAGGCGGGAGCGCTCAGGGACATGGTACAAAACCATATTCTCCAGATGATCATGATGGTGGCGATGGAGCCGCCCAGCCGGCTGGTACCGGAAGCGATTCATGCCGAGAAAGTGAAAGTGCTTCGTTCCTTGCGCCGTCTGACGGAAGACGAAGTGAATCAATACATGGTTCGCGGGCAGTATCAGGCGGGAGTCTTGGACGGACGCCCGGTACCTGGTTACCGGGAGGAGGAGAACGTTGATCCTCATTCGCTTACCGAAACGTTTGTGGCCGGGGAGTTGTATGTAGACAATTTCCGATGGTCCGGTGTGCCGTTTTACATCCGCACGGGTAAACGAATGGCGCAAAAATCGACGGAAATTGTCATTCAGTTTAAAGAGATGCCCAAAAACCTGTATTTCAACAAAAATGGCGATCTCGGCCCCAACCTGCTCGTCATCAGCATCAACCCGGTTGAAGGCCTGCATTTTGTGTTGAACGCCAAAAAGCCGGGTGCCGACAACGATGTGGTTCCCATCGCCATGGCGTTTTGCAACGATGGAGGTGGGTCGCCGGAAGCATACGAAAGATTGATCGGTGATGCGATCGAAGGGGATATGACATTTTTCACGCACTGGGATGAAGTGTCACTGTCATGGAAATTCGTTGATCCCATCCGGCGGGCTTGGGATCGTCAAAACGAGTCGACCTTGCATTCGTACCGGGCCGGTACGTGGGGTCCTGATGCGGCGCATCAGCTTTTGAGCAGAAGAGGCACGCGCTGGTGGCCGTCCCGGAATCAGGGCACACTGCCCGTCGTGCAAGGGAATCAAGCCATCGAAATGATCACGGGAAAATAACCGATGGATTCCGAAGATGACATGGGGGAGGTCTTTATGTACAAGGTATACGACGTGTCCGCGCCGATTTATGAAGGAATGCCCGTTTACAAAAACAAACCGGAGAAACAACCGAAAATCCGTGTCGTCCAAGATTTTGATACCGGCAAAGTGAGGGAGTCCCGCATTGATTTGGACGCACACACCGGAACGCATGTCGATTCACCGTTGCATATGGTTCCGGAAGGCGGCACGATGAAAACCATTCCGTTGGATCGTTTGGTCGGACCTTGTCGGGTGTTGAATCTGACGCACGTGGAAGGCGGCATCACGCGCGAGCATCTGAAGCCCTTCGGTATTCGGCAGAATGAGTTCGTCCTGTTCAAAACGCGCAACTCCCTGGAGGATGCCTTCAACTTTGAATTTATTTTTCTGGCCGAAGACGGTGCACGTTATTTGGCTGAAATCGGTGTTCGCGGTGTCGGGATCGATGCCCTCGGGGTCGAACGCAGCCAACCGGGTCATCCCACCCATAAAACGCTGTTTGCGGCCGACATCGTCATTGTTGAAGGTTTGCGGCTCGCTGAAGTGAACGAAGGCGAATACTTCATGGTGGCCGCGCCGATCAAACTGGTCGACACCGAGGCGGCCCCCGCCAGGGTTTTGCTGTTGGAAGGTTTGTCGTGGTGAAAAAGGAAAAGGGTACGATTCGCAACATCCCGCATCCCGCGCGGGATGTTTTCTTTTGCAAGCCAGTCCGTTTGTATCTTCCGACAGAAATGAGTCGTACCTTGCAGGCTGATAATGGGGTGTACGATTCGTACCACTGATGATGCACGGAAACCTGATGGATCAAAGTTTGTTAGTCTCCCATTCCCATGCGCTCAATCGGCGCCTTTTTTTCTTTTGAGACTTTCTTTATATTGGCGGAATTTTGCCGATGGGTCGCACTCCGCTTTTGCATACCGCATAAATTGAATCATCTGGATGTAATCTTGAGTACATTACTCAACTTGGTCAAGATTCACGGTGATTTGGGGGAGATACCATGGATTTCGTTTCCTGTTTGCGCAGCTTGCTTCAGAATCTCCATCGTCCTGACGTATGGCGTCTTCGTCAAGCGGTTGAGCGGTTGGACTGCACACGGGAACGGATTGCACCGTTGGTCACGCAACCTCGGCCGCCTTTGCGCTACGGGAGGAATGTCGTTTTCCGATCGGATCGCTTCGAAGCGATCGTGATCCATCTGCCTTCCGGGACGGAAACCCCGATTCACGATCACGGAAATTCCATCGGTTGTATCCGCGTGGTGGCGGGGACGTTGGAGAATAAGGTGTTTACATTGTCTCCCCATCATTCCCAACCAGCGTTGTCTTCAACCGGACGTCATCAAGCGGGGGAATATGTATTGATCGGACATGGATTGATTCATGCCATGCGCAACGCGGGAGAGGAACCGATGATTTCATTTCACGTGTATACCCCGCCGTTGGAAAATACAAAGCAGTATTCATGATTGGATGCGTCCGGCCTGATTCCCGTCTCACGCATGCCCCCACGCTTGAATTCTCCACGTGCTGATGTCAAGCGGTGATTTTCCTTATATCCCAAAGTAAAATAGGAATAATCGCAGGATTGCCAATCGATATCGCAAAGAGGTGGATGAGGTGGGGGAACCAGTCATGCAGGAACATGCCGTCAAAAAAACGCGTTGGCCACTGTGGATTGGGGTGGCCGTTTTAACCGTTGCCTTACTGATCGCTCTGGGGGTTGCGGTAAATGGATTGATCAGCGGCGTAACCTCGTTTTTGGAGATGGAGCCGGGAGTGAAACTGGCCAACGAGGTGGATGCCCGGACACTGCAGACCCTGCGGCAGCGTCACCTGTTGCAACAGGGAGAAGAGTTGATTGCGTATTATGATCGGTCACTGGATATGGACGGTTCGGAAATCGCCCTGCTGACCTCCAACCGTCTGGTGTATGACAAACGTGGACGGATCACTTCAGTACCTCTCGGGGAGATCCAGGATATCACTTTCGGCCAATATTCGGATATCGACGGCAAATGGCAACGCATCGAAGTAAAATACCGGGATTTTCACCGTATGAAGGTCGAATTCGCGCCGTTGGAAGGCGGGGATGTGTTTTACCGGGCATTGAAGGACGTGTGGCAGGCGAAAAGGAAGCAACCGGCATCGGATGGAAAGGGAGGGCACGGACAATGAGTTGGAACCCGATCGGCGTGGTCCGCTCCCCGATCAGTGAAGCCATGGACGAGAACTGGGGAGGCGTGGAGTCGGACATCGAGCTGTTCTCCCCATATGATCGTGGATTGAAAGGATTGGAGGAATTCTCTCATCTGTTGGTGGTATTTTGGCTTCACCAAGCCGACTTTCATCCCGAACGGGACTTGATTCGCCGTCCGCAGGGAAGAGCGGACATGCCGGATACGGGTATTTTTGCCCAGCGGGCCAAACATCGGCCCAATCCGATCGGGATCACCGCGGTCTCCATCCTGGAAGTGGGAGAAAACCGTGTTCGGGTGCGCGGGTTGGATGCGATCGACGGGACGCCGGTGCTGGATCTGAAACCGTACGTACCCGCTTTCGATCAGGTGGCGTGCGCACGCATACCGGCGTGGTTGGATCAGTTGATGAAGACGTACTTTTGAAAAATGCGGTCAATGGAACAAACGGCCGACCATGGCCAGCAGCATCACCAGGGCGACAATCATGCATAACCAGAATAATCTGCGTTCGTGTCGATCCCATTGGCTTTTCATGATGACCTCCAGTCCATATCGTTCCCTATTATTTTGTGCAAAAAAGAAAAAAGAAAAGCCTCCCGCAGGAGGTCTCAAAAGAAAAGGTGGTTTTCTGTGGGTGAGAGGCCGAACACGATTGATGGATTTCGTCATTTTGCGGAAGGCAAACTGGTGATCACGTGGTCGATCAGTCCGTATTCCTTCGCTTCCTCTGCCGTCATGAAGTAATCGCGGTCCGTGTCCTGTTCGATTTTTTCCAGGGGTTGTCCGGTACGTTCCGCCAGAATCTGATTGATTCGATCCCGCATTTTCAAAATGCGTTTGGCGCGGATTTCAATATCAGTCGCTTGCCCTTCGGCTCCGCCCAGTGGTTGGTGAATCATCACTTCGCTGTTGGGCAAGGCATACCGCTTTCCTTTGGTGCCTGCCGCCAGCAGGAATGCCCCCATTGAAGCGGCCATCCCGATGCAGATCGTTTGGATGTCCGCTTTCACATACTGCATGGTGTCGTAAATGGCCATGCCGGCAGTGATGGAACCACCCGGCGAGTTGATGTACAAATGGATATCCTTATCCGGATCTTCGGCATCCAGGAACAACAGCTGGGCAACGACCAAGTTGGCCACTGCGTCATTGATCGGGCTGCCCAGAAAGATAATCCGGTCTTTCAACAGACGGGAGTAGATATCGTAGGAACGTTCACCGCGGTTGGTTTGCTCAACAACAATCGGAATCAGGTTCATCCGTTGCTTCCTCCCTCGTCGGTTTGTTTCTCATTTCCATCATACTCCAAAGATCGGTAAAGGTCAATAAAGGTCAAACGCTTCTGTTCGCGAACATAAAGAAAAAAGCAGCCGCATTCGGCTGCTTTTGGTTTGGCGCGCCTACCAGGATTCGAACCTGGGCACCTGGTTCCGGAGACCAGCGCTCTATCCCCTGAGCTATAGGCGCATATGCGAATTCATCGAGTGACAGCATTCATTATATCGCAGAGTGTCAAATTTGACAAGTCCCCCGGATGATTTCGCAATTTTCCAGCCTCAGCGGTGAATTTGTTTATTTCTCCATCTTTATTGAAAAAACGCAACCACCTCACGATATGTTACAATAAAAGCAGAAAATAATCGACACACATCGTGGGACGTGACTGATGAATCCATGAGCTTGGAAGACGGTATCAATAAAGACCAGGCACTCCAGGACGGATTCGACATCAAGATGTCGGTGTGTGGCATATGATGTAAAACGCGGAGGTGAGAATGAATGGCGCTGTCCATGGGTTACGGTTTGGTGCAGGAACAACGCATGAAATTGACGATGACGCCGGAGTTGCGCCAAGCGATTCAGATTCTGCAATACTCCGCGACGGACCTATTACATTATATCCAGGAACAACTGATTGAAAACCCGGTATTGGAAATCGACGAAACAGCAGAACGCCATGACGCGGGAAAAAACGAATGGAACGTACAGGACCTGCGTGCATGGGCACTGTATCTGAAACCGCATACAGGAAATGGGGAGCGTGAGGTGAGGGGAAATGAAACGGACCCGATCGCCCGAGTTGCCTCCCCGGAACAAACGCTGACCGAGATGCTGGAAACGCAGCTGCGGTATTTGGCGCTGTCACCGATGGAGCGGAAAGTGTGTACCTATTTGGTCGGCAATTTGGATGAAAAAGGGTACCTTGATGTATCTCCTGATTTTGTATGTAAGCGCTTTAATATCGATGAAAACACGATGGAAGCTTGTTTGCGGGTGATTCATTCGCTTGATCCCGCCGGGGTCGGAGCGCGTTCGTTGGCCGAGTGCCTGCGTATTCAACTGGAACGGGACGAAAAACCGGATCCCATCGCGTTGAAAATTGTCGATACGCACCTGCGGGATTTGGCGGAAGGTCGGATGAAAAAAATTGCACGCGCCCTCGACTGCGACGTAGCCGTAATCCAGCGTGCGGTAGACCGCATCAAACGGTGCAATCCCAGGCCCGGATCGGCTTATCATGCCGGAGAACCGCGCTATGTGGTTCCGGATGTCGTCGTTGAGCGGGTGGAAAATGAATATGTCGTGCTGGTCAATGACGGGTATGTGCCAAGGTTGACCGTAAGCAGACATTACGAACAATTGCTTTACCAAGAAGATGACCGGAGCCGGCAGGCGACCCGTTACCTGAAAAATTGGTTTCAATCGGCGATGTGGTTGGTCAAAAGTATCGAACAGCGCCGGCATACATTGCTGCGGGTCAGCAGTGTCATCGTCGACAAACAACGCGAATTTCTCGATCGGGGTCTGGATTATCTCAAACCGCTCACCCTGAAGGAGATTGCGGACGAGCTGGGAATTCACGAGTCCACTGTAAGTCGGGCGACCCAGCACAAATACATGCAGACACCACGGGGATGTTTTCCGTTTCGGTTTTTCTTTCCATCCGGCCTTTCCACCGATGCGGGAGGGAATACTTCTGCGGAAAGCGTGAAAAATAAAATTGAACGGTTGATTGCACAGGAAGATAAACGTCAGCCGTTGTCCGATCAGAAAATCGCTGACCTTTTGAAGGCGGAAGGATTGCGGATCTCGAGGAGGACGGTCGCGAAATACAGAGAAGAGATGGGGATATTGTCGTCCACCCTTCGGAAACGATACGAAAATTAAGGAAAATAGGCTGTTTCGCCTTGCCAATCCAGGGTCGTTTCGATACAATAGAGATGCAACGGGCTGAAACCGGCCATGCTCTTTTTTTGCCGCATATGGGACGCATTTTGCTACGAGGGACAAAAAATGTCCCAGGTGAGAAGATGAACCAACTGTTGCGGTTGCAAAAACAATTGTTGCCCGATCTGCTGGAAGTCATGCGGAAACGGTACGAAATCATGCGCCACATTCAGTTGATGCAGCCGGTCGGACGCCGTTCGTTGGCGGGCGCGTTGGATTCCACTGAGCGGATCCTGCGCTCCGAAGTGGACTTTTTACGAACGCAGGGATTGGTGCGCGTCGATTCGGTCGGCATGAGCCTGACGGAGCGGGGAACGGATTTGTTGTCCGAGATGGAGCCGCTCATCAAAGATTTGTTTGGACTCACCGATTTGGAAGTGCGCCTGGCGCGACGGCTCGGCCTGAAGAAGGTGATCATCGTGCCGGGAGACGCGGACCAATCCGACTGGGTCAAAAAAGAAATGGGGCGCTCCGGTGCCCGTCTGTTGCGCCAGATGGCCCGGCCTGATCAAGTGGTAGCCGTTACCGGCGGGACGACGGTTGCGGCGGTGGCGGAGATGATGACGCCGACCCCGAGCCTGAAGTCTGCCATGTTCGTCCCGGCGCGCGGCGGGTTGGGTGAGGCGGTCGAGTTGGAAGCCAACTACATCGCTTCCCTGATGGCGAAAAAAACGGGCGGGGATTACCGGCTGATGCATGTGCCCGACCAGTTAAGCGATGAAGCGCGAGAGATGTTGCTCCGAGAGCCGCATATCCAGGAAGTGATGGAGCTCTTGCGCGAAGCGCGAATTGTTATACATGGCATCGGAGAAGCGACGAAAATGGCGATCCGCAGGAAATCATCTCCTGATGAAGTGGCGCATATCCAGCACAGCGGTGCTGTGGGGGAAGCTTTCGGTTACTACTTCAACCCGAACGGGGAAATTGTATCCCGGGTACGCACGGTCGGTCTTCAGCTGGATGATATGGGCGGGATCGAATCGATCATCGCCATTGCGGGTGGCAGGAGCAAAGCACAAGCGATTGCGGCTGTGTGCCCGGCTGTGGGCAATGACGTCCTGATTACGGATGAAGCTGCCGCGCGTGCCATTCTGGAAGAAACCGAAGAGAGTGGAGAGGAACCATCCAACCAGAACGGTTCCTTTCATAAACAACACCAAGCATAGGAGGGTTATCCATGGCTAAAACAAAAATTGCAATCAACGGTTTCGGACGCATCGGACGGGCAGTGTTCCGGAATGCGCTGAATCATCCGGAGTTGGAAGTGGTGGCGGTCAACGACTTGACCGATGCCAAAACGCTCGCACACTTGCTGAAATATGACTCGGTTCACGGTAAAATGGACGCTTCCGTCGAAGTGACTGACGAAGGATTCGTGGTGGATGGCAAAACCGTACGCGTGATCGCTGAGCGTGATCCGGCGCAACTGCCGTGGGGCGAACTGGGTGTTGATCTCGTCGTTGAATCGACCGGCCGTTTCACCAAACGGGACGATGCGGCCAAACACCTGGAAGCCGGCGCGAAAAAGGTGATCATCTCCGCTCCGGCAAAAAACGAAGACCTGACCGTGGTGATGGGCGTCAATGAGGACAAATACGATCCGTCCGCCCATCAAGTGATTTCCAACGCTTCGTGCACGACCAACTGCTTGGCACCCGTGGTCAAAGTACTGCATGAGCAGTTCGGCGTTCGTCGCGGCCTGATGACGACTGTGCACGCCTACACCAACGACCAACAAATTCTGGATCTGCCGCACAAAGACTTGCGCCGTGCACGTGCAGCGGGTATGTCGATCATCCCGACGACGACCGGTGCCGCTGTGGCCGTGGCCAAAGTATTGCCGGAGCTTGCCGGCAAATTGAACGGTTTCGCAATGCGCGTGCCGACGCCGAACGTTTCCGTGGTGGATTTCGTGGCTGAGTTGGAAAAAGAAGTCACCGCCGAAGAAGTGAATGAAGCCCTGCGTCAAGCGGCTGAAGGCAAACTGAAAGGCATCCTCGGATACTCCGACGAGCCGCTGGTTTCCCGCGACTTCAACGGAGATACCCGTTCTTCGATCGTGGATGCCTTGTCCACCATGGTTCTGGAAGGCAACATGGTGAAAGTGGTCTCCTGGTACGACAACGAGTGGGGCTACTCCAACCGCGTGGTGGACCTGGCTGCGTATATTGCCAAGCGGGGACTCTAAGTCTAGAATATAGGTGGAAATCGGGGAAGAGGAGAGTGGGAGCGGTTTTCTCTCCTCTTTCTCATGCCGAGGAGGATTGGCCCGGATGAACAAAAAGACGATCCGAGACGTGGATGTACGCGGCAAACGCGTGTTTTGTCGAGTGGATTTCAACGTACCGATGGAAGATGGGCGAATTACCGACGATACACGGATTCGGGCGGCATTGCCGACGATCCGTTATTTGACGGAACAAGGAGCGAAAGTGATTCTCGCCAGCCACCTGGGCCGTCCCAAAGGCCGGGTAGTGGAAGAATTGCGCTTGGCGCCGGTAGCGAAACGGCTGGCCGAGTTGTTGGAAAAACCGGTTGATTATGTGAAGGAAACCGTCGGGGAAGAAGCGCAACGTCGGACGGCAGCATTGAACGAAGGCGACGTGCTGCTGTTGGAGAACGTGCGCTTTGAACCGGGTGAAGAGAAAAATGATCCCGAATTGGCCCGCGCGTTTGCAAATCTGGCCGATCTGTACGTCAATGACGCTTTCGGAGCGGCGCACCGGGCGCATGCGTCAACTGCCGGGATCGCCGAACATTTGCCTGCAGTGGCCGGTTTCCTGATGCAAAAAGAGCTGGAAACGCTGGGACGTGCATTGGAAGCGCCTGAGCGACCGTTTACGGCGATCATCGGCGGGGCCAAAGTACGGGACAAAATCGGCGTAATCGAAAACCTGTTGGAAAAAGTGGACAATCTGCTGATTGGCGGCGGTCTGTCCTATACGTTCGTCAAAGCGCAGGGATATGAAATCGGCAAATCCCTGCTCGAGGAGGACAAGCTGGATCTGGCCCGTTCCTTCATGGAGAAGGCAAAAGCCAAAGGAGTGCGCCTCATGCTGCCGGTCGACGTGGTCGTGGCTGATCGATTCGCCCCGGATGCCCGGGCGGAAACGGTGGCCATCGATGCGATTCCGGCAGACATGGAAGCGATGGATATCGGGCCGAAAACGCGGGAACTGTTTGCCGAAGTGGTGAAAAGCTCGCGGCTGGTCATTTGGAACGGTCCGATGGGCGTATTTGAATTCGACCGGTTCGCCCACGGCACCAATGCGGTGGCCCAAGCACTGGTGAATTCCGACGCGCTCACCATCGTCGGCGGAGGCGATTCTGCGGCAGCCATCGAGAAAGCCGGTCTGGCGGATCGCGTGAGCCACGTGTCCACCGGTGGCGGTGCTTCGTTGGAGATGATGGAAGGAAAAGCGCTGCCGGGAGTTGTCGCCTTGGACGACCGGGAATGATGGAAAGTTGCAGGTGGTTGACCCACTGTCGTAAAGTTCTCCCTGGCAGTGATTGATACAAAAGATGGGTGACCATGTTTCGCGAGTGGCCTTGGAATGAAGCGAAACAGGGGCGAGAGGATCATGGTCACCCTGAAAGTACCATTCGCAAGCTGGAGACGACAGCTTCAAGTTGAACCGATAAGGTGGTGTGACTGGTGCGCAAACCCGTAATCGCAGGCAACTGGAAAATGCACAAGACCAGCGCGGAAGCCCTGGCGTTCTTCCGCGCAATGAAAACGGCCAAAGAAACGAAAGGCGTGGAAACCGTGATCTGTGCGCCGTTCACGGCTTTGCCCGCCTTGGTGGAAGCGGCGAAGGACAGCGGCATCGGGATCGGTGCGCAAAACATGCACTGGGAAGAAAAAGGAGCGTTTACGGGTGAAATCAGCCCCGTGATGCTGAAGGACTTGGGGGTGCAGTACGTCATCCTCGGCCATTCGGAACGGCGTTCGTATTTCGCCGAGACGGACGAAACAGTAAACAAAAAAGTGCATGCTGCATTTGCCCATGACTTGATTCCGATTGTTTGCGTCGGTGAAACGCTGGAGGAACGGGAAGCGGGGCAAACGAAACAGGTTGTGGGTCAACAGGTGGAAAAAGCGTTGGCCGGACTCTCGAGCGAACAAGTGAAGCGCGTCATCATCGCTTACGAGCCGGTGTGGGCGATCGGATCGGGCAAGGCGTCCACGGCTGACGACGCGCAGGAAGTGATCGGATTTATCCGCAAGATGGTGGCCAACCAATACGATCAGCAAGTGGCAAACGAAGTGCGCATCCAATATGGCGGCAGCGTCAAACCGGACAATATCGGCGCGTTCCTGGATCAGCCGGACATCGATGGTGCGTTGGTCGGCGGCGCCAGCCTGGAACCGGAATCGTTTGACCGTCTGGTGTCCGCGTCGGTACGGGGGGATCACGCATGAGCCGGCGCAAACCGGTCGCCCTCATCATTTTGGACGGCTTTGCCTTGCGTGACGAAGTGCATGGCAATGCCGTGGCGCAAGCGAACAAGCCCAACTTCGACCGTTACTGGTCCACCTACCCGCATGCGACGCTTCGGGCGAGCGGGGAAGCCGTCGGTCTCCCTGACGGTCAGATGGGCAACTCCGAGGTGGGCCACCTGAATATCGGCGCCGGCCGAATTGTATACCAGGATTTGACGCGGATCACCAAAGCGATTCAAGACGGTTCCTTCTTTGAAAATGACGTGTTGTTGAGCGCTGTTCGCCATGTAAAGGAAAAAGGCACGCAACTGCACCTGTTGGGGCTGCTTTCCGACGGGGGCGTCCATTCCCACATCAACCATCTGTTTGCCCTGCTGGAATTGGCCAAGCGGGAAGGCGTGGACAATGTCGCCGTGCACGCGTTTCTCGACGGGCGCGATGTGGGCCCCGATACCGGTGTCACCTACCTGAAGCAACTGCAGGATGTGATCGCGGAAAAAGGAGTGGGCCGCATCGCTACGGTGCAAGGACGGTATTATGCCATGGATCGGGATAAACGGTGGGATCGGGTGGAGAAATCCTACCGTGCCATGGTGTACGGAGAAGGACCGACCCATACCGATCCGGTGGCTGCGGTGGAGCGGTCGTATCAGGAAGAGATCTACGACGAGTTCGTCGTACCGACCGTGATCACGGACCAAGACGGCAATCCGGTGGCTCGGGTGCAGGACGGCGATGCCATGATCTTCTTCAACTTCCGGCCTGATCGTGCGATCCAGCTGTCGCAGGCGTTCACCCGTGACGACTTCGACGGGTTTGACCGGGGAGAAGGCCGACCGAACGGGTTGCACTATGTGTGCATGACCCATTACAGTGAGACGGTCAATGGCGAAGTCGCCTTCCCCACGCTGGATTTGACGCGGACATTCGGCGAAGTGGTGGCCGATCACGGGTTGAAACAACTGCGGATCGCCGAAACGGAGAAATACCCGCACGTCACCTTCTTCTTCAGCGGTGGACGGGAAGAACCGTTCCCGGGTGAAGACCGGATCCTGATCCATTCGCCCAAAGTGGCCACCTACGACCTGAAGCCGGAGATGAGCGCCTATGAGGTGACCGACTCCTTGGTCAAGGAGATCGAGGCCGGCAAACACGATGCCATCATCCTCAACTTTGCCAACCCGGACATGGTGGGTCACTCGGGCAAATTGGAGCCGACGATCCGCGCGGTGGAAGCCGTGGATGAATGCCTGGGCCGCGTGGTCGAGGCGGTACTGGCCCAAGGCGGTGTGGCCGTCATCACGGCGGACCACGGCAACGCCGACATGGTGCTCACGGCCGACAACAAACCGGTGACATCCCATACCACCAATCCGGTGCCGTTCATCGTCACCGACAAAAACGTGAAACTGCGACAAGAAGGGATTTTGGCGGATATCGCGCCGACCCTGCTGCATCTGTTGGGCATCGAACAACCGGAAGAAATGACCGGGCGCTCGATGATTGAATCATAAAAGCCAATGCAACGATTCAAGGAGGAAGACAAAACATGACGAGAATCGTGGACGTATACGCGCGGGAAGTGCTGGACTCCCGCGGCAATCCGACCGTCGAAGTGGAAGTGGTGCTGGAATCGGGCGATGTGGGCCGTGCGATTGTGCCGTCCGGTGCATCCACCGGTGCTTATGAGGCCGTGGAATTGCGGGATGGGGACAAAGAGCGCTTTCTCGGCAAAGGTGTCCTGAAAGCCGTGCAACACGTGAACGAAATCATCGCTCCCGAGCTGGAAGGTTGGGACGCGACCGACCAAGTGGGCATCGACAAACACCTGATTGAGCTGGACGGTACGCCCAACAAAGGGAAACTGGGTGCCAACGCCATCCTGGGCGTGTCCATGGCCGTGGCGCGTGCAGCCGCGGAAGCGCTGGGCGTTCCGTTGTACAACTATCTGGGCGGATTCAACGCCAAAACCCTGCCCGTTCCGATGATGAACATTCTGAATGGCGGAAAACACGCTGATAACAACGTCGACATTCAGGAGTTCATGATCATGCCGGTGGGAGCGCCCTCCTTCCGTGAAGGTTTGCGCATGGGGGCCGAAATCTTCCACAACCTGAAGGCTGTATTGAAAGAGAAAGGCCTCGCCACTTCCGTCGGGGACGAAGGCGGCTTCGCGCCGAACCTGTCCTCCAACGAGGAAGCATTGCAAACCATCGTGGCCGCGATCGAACGTGCCGGTTACAAACCGGGTGAAGATGTCCTGCTCGCACTCGATGTGGCCGCGACCGAGCTGTACAAAGACGGAAAATATCATTTGGAGGGCGAAGGCGTCACCCGCTCTTCCGAGGAAATGATCGCCTTCTATGAAGAGCTGGTTTCCAAATACCCGGTTGTCTCCATCGAGGACGGCTTGTCCGAAGACGACTGGGATGGTTGGAAACAGCTGACCGAGCGCCTGGGCGGCAAAGTTCAGCTGGTGGGCGACGATCTGTTCGTCACCAACACCGAGCGCCTGTCCCAAGGTATTGAAAAAGGTGTGGGCAACTCCATCCTGATCAAAGTGAACCAAATCGGCACCCTGACTGAAACGTTCGATGCCATCGAAATGGCGAAACGTGCCGGTTACACTGCGGTTATCTCCCACCGTTCCGGCGAGTCGGAAGACACCACCATCGCCGACATCGCCGTGGCGACGGGTGCGGGTCAAATCAAAACGGGAGCACCGTCCCGTACCGACCGCGTGGCCAAATACAATCAGCTCCTGCGCATCGAGGATGAACTGGCCGAAACGGCGCAATATCCGGGTAAAACCGCGTTCTACAACCTGCGCGGATAATCGCTTTGTTTCACCTGCCGCCGGCACTGACGCCGGCGGTTTTTTTGTGCTGATTTATTCGACCAGACAGACTTAAAAAAAGGTGTTCATCAAATTGATCAAGCAGAGCAGGAAAAAGCCAAACAATATTGGACACCGGAACGCAAGAAAAACGCGGAAAAAAACATGCCGGTCATAAAAGGAGAATTGAAAAAGCCGGATCAGCAAAGTCTTGTCCCCAAAGGAAAGCCTCGCCTGGTCCTGCCGATAGCCCCCGATGGTAAGACACTTCCGGTTCCGGAAAACATCCACAAGCTGATCCACCAAGAACAGAGTGATGTGAACCCATGATTGACAACGAAGTATACGTTGATCCTTATCCCCATACTACATATCAAAACTACGTCGACGATCAGACATACCCTTTCCGCGTGGAAAATGGAAAGATTATGTTTGCAGCGCTACGGTGGTTCATGCCGAGAACAGAAGTCTCGTAAGAAACGGCGGACCATTGTCTCCATGAAGGAACCGGTATTGACAAGCCGATGTCACGAAATGTGTTTTTTTCTCCTGCCTGTCAGAATGGCAAGGAACCCTTTGGCGAATGGGCTGCAGTGTATGTGATTCCTCATTATGATTGGATGGTAAACCAAAAATTACGAGCATGACTTCGGCGCTGTCATTTTGGAGCGGAGAATGGTGAGGCGGTACAGGATGTCGTCGGCGGACAAGGAATCATATTCAATATTGCAAGGACTCAACACTGGTTTGGATCGGTTATCCGGGTGAAACACCTTTCGGTTATGATGGGGAAAAGCAGATCGTGACAGCTGCCTCGCGAGCGGTTGATAACGAAGGCAAAGTTACCGGACCCGCTACCATAGGAATCGGTGCTCGTCTGGGTAAGGGATCCAGTTCGCCAGTTGATTTGTAAAAGCCCACTACCCTAAAAGGAAGTTGTCGTTTTCTCACGAGCGACCTTTGAGCTTGTCGAAAGAGGAGCGAAAGGGAAAACGGCGCACCCGGAATTGCGAGTAGAAAAAACCTTTTTTAAGCGTATTCCCACCGGGCGAAAATATCCGGTGTTTTTTTCTCTCGCTTCCCTTTATTGAAAACCCGCGTCTGATATGGTACAGTATCCCCAGTGAGACTCGGGAGGTAGATCGGTTTGGAAATCGCAGCAAAGATTTTGTTGGCGATCGTGAGTATCGCATTGATCATCGTTGTTCTGCTTCAATCCGGAAAAAGCCCGGGCCTCTCCGGTGCGATTGGCGGTGGAGCGGAGCATCTGTTGGGCAAAACGAAAGCGCGCGGCATCGACGCCCTTCTCAACAAAATCACCGTGGTGCTGGCGGTGTTGTTTATCATACTCACGTTGGTGGTCGGATATTTTGTGAAATAAAGCCAAACATGATTCCCATCTACTGCGGGAACGATAGCAATAACAGCTCAACAGCGGGTGTTTCCCGGCTGTTTTTCTTTTGAAGCCGAAAGAAGGAGCGTATGACGGTGGAAGGGTTTTTGCTGATCCATGGTTACGCCGGTACGCCGCATGACGTCCAACCTGTGCTCGATCGTCTGCAGGAGCTGAACTTGCCCGTATCCGCTCCGCTTTTGGCCGGGCATGGCGGAACGCGGAAAGAGATGCGATCGTCTTCATGGCAGGAATGGGTTCAAAGTGCCGAAGAGGCGTTGGTCCAGCTTCTTCGAGAGTGTGATCTCGTTCATCTGGTCGGTTTTTCGATGGGAAGCCTCATCGCCATCGATCTGGCTGTACGGTATCCCGTCGGGAAAATGGTATTGCTCAGCCCGGCCGTCTACTCGGTTAACACGCCGGAAATCGTCCGAGGCATGGCAGATACGTTGAAAAGCCCGTTTGACAAACGCGTTCGGGCCTTGCCGCTCAAAGTTTACTTGAGGCGCACCATGCGCTCTTCGTTTCGCTCCTTCGCTCAGTTTTTCCAACTGGTTGAACACGTTCGACCCAAATTCCCCGAAGTGCGCATTCCCACACTGATCATTCAGGGAGAGCGCGACGATGTGGTCAAACCCAAAGGTGCGATCCATCTCTACCATCAAATCGGTTCAACCGAGAAGAAATTGGTGCTGTTGCCAAAGTCCCGCCACCTGATTTGCCATGATTGCGAAGTGGTGGAGATGATGCGGGAGATTGAGACTTTTTTCGGCCTGCCCTCGCGAAATCCCGAGCCACTGCAAGAACAAGCCTCTGTCTAAAAGGGGGTTGCCAAATCGGCGGCAAGGTTGTACAATCAATCCTGTCTGGTGGTGATAGCGGAGGGGAACCACCCGTTCCCATTCCGAACACGGAAGTTAAGCCCTCCAGCGCCGATGGTACTTGGGGCGGGAGCCCCCGGGAGAGTAGGACGCTGCCAGGCAGAAGAGGCGGTTCGCTGATAGGCGGACCGCCTGTTTTTTTGGATGATCCGGGTCGCGAAAAGGGCTTCACAAAACCCCTGATATCGGTCAGACCAATACCTATCAAACAAAAAATCCCTGTTCTTGGATAAACCCTCTTGCGTTATTTGCTACATGGATTGATATTGGAACCTGTCTTCATTTCATGATGATTGAAAATGGTGGTCAAATTGATGAATGCGGTGCTTGAACGACAACGAGAAGTGAATCCCGAAGAGATTCGGGAGAAAATCAGGCAATGCATCTGTCTGGAGCTGCTCGTCGCTTTGCTGGATGAAGACAAGCTGCTGACCGGACCGATGCATACCGGATGGATTTTTGCGCAGTTTATGGATGCGGTTATCCAAACGATCCGGGATGACCTCGCAGCCATGAAAGAGGATTTGCAGTCCCATGGCGTGGAAATTCTTTCTGTCACGCTGGATGCGTTTGGCCGCACCGTTAAATTTGCGATTGGCGGTCAAGTTTATGAACAGCGTTATCTCAACGAGTCTTTCCGTGAGGAATGTGACGAGTTGCTTCGAATGAGGCTGGGATTGAAATGACGCCGATAAAATTCCCGTTCCCGGTTTGGCAACGGGAATTTGAGGTTTGTCCTCGCTGTGCTTCCCGGTATCGGTGGCGGTACGGAACGAGGTACCGCATCCGCAGGTCGTGGTGGGAACCGCCCCCTGCTTTCTCCCCCTTACTTCCACTCCATACGCCTCCCGGACACACTTTGGTACATTTCATTTCTCGCCCTGAATCAATCCAGCTTTGAGCCGCAATCAGTATATCTGTGTCAGGTTTGCTTGTGGTATCGTAAGGGTATCGAATATCTTCAGCAAGTAAGGGAATGAATGAAATAAGGAAGCGGGAGGTCATCTGAATGAAAATCGTCCGTCGCTCTCCGGACCCGTTTTTTTATGAAGGTGGGGAGATCGGCGTATTGTTGATTCACGGATTCACTGGAACACCGTCTGAACTGCGTCCGATGGGGGAATATCTGAAAGAGCGGGGATACACGGTGTATGCGCCGCTTTTGGCCGGGCACGGCACTTCCCCGGAGGAGATGGCCTGCACGACGTGGGAGGATTGGTGGAACAGCGCGGTGGAAGGATACCGGCGTTTGCGGGAGTCGGGTGTACGTCGCGTATTTGCCGCAGGCTTGTCGATGGGTGGTGCACTGGTGCTGAATCTGGCACGACAATACCCACTCGACGGTTTGATCGCGATGTGCGCGCCCGTTTACCTCAAGGACAAGCGAGTCCACGCCGTCAATCTGATACGCTGGGTGATGCCGTATCAGATCCGGCGCGGCACCAAACCGGCGCACATCGAGGAATACTTGGTTCCCTATGATCGAACGCCGCTCAAATGCGTTGCCAGCCTGCAACGTCTGATTCGCCACGTACGCAACCATCTGCACGAAATCAGGGTGCCGGCACTTGTCGTTCAGGCGGAACTGGATGAAACGGTGGAACCCCGGAGTGCCCGCTACATCTACGAAAAGCTCGGTTCCGCTGTCAAACGTCTGAAATGGTACGACAAGTCGTCCCACATCATCACACTTGACCGGGAACGGGAGAAATTGTTTGCTGATGTGGATGCATTTATCCAGGAAGTGAATGAAGCAATATCCAAAAGAGAGAGAGGAAAGGGGTCTTGATGTGATCGAAGAACAAGAGATTTTGACGTTCATGCGGAAAAAAGCGTATAAACCGCTGACATTCACGGAATTGGTCGAAGCATTTGCGATCGAAGAGGAAGAGATCGAAGCGTTTCGATCCTTGATCGACCGAATGGAACAAGAAGGAAGAATCGTTCAGACGCGGTCCAAACGGTTCGGGGTGCCTGAGCGGTTCAATCTTGTGCGCGGCATTCTGCAGGGACATCCCAAAGGGTTCGGTTTCGTCGTGCAGGACCGGCCCAACGCACCGGACATCTACGTCCATCCCAATGATATGAACGGGGCGATGGATGGCGATACGGTGCTCGTCCGCCTGCAGGGTAAACAAGTACGGGATCTGCGGCCTGAAGGGGAAATCGTCCGTATTTTGAAACGGGGGCGCACTGTCGTGGTGGGAACGTTCACCAGCCCGTCCTCCCACTTCGGGTTTGTCATCCCTGATGACAAACGTTTGCCGACCGACATCTTCATTCCCCCGGAGGCACGAAACGGTGCCAAACAAGGGGACAAAGTGGTCGTCGAGTTGCATCACATTCCCGACAGCCGTTTCACCGCCGAGGGCGTCGTCACGGAAGTGTTGGGGCACAAAGATGATCCGGGTGTCGATATCCTCTCCATCATTCGCAAATACCAACTGCCCGAGGACTTCCCCGAAGAAGTGTTGGCCGAAGCCGAACAAATCCCCACCGAGATCGATCCGGAGGAAATCGAGGGGCGGCGGGATTTGCGCGATCGTACGATGGTTACCATTGATGGAGAAGATGCCAAGGACTTGGACGACGCGGTGTCGGTGGAGCGTCTGCCCAACGGCAACATCCGCCTCGGTGTTCATATTGCCGACGTCAGCTATTATGTGAAGGAAGGGAGTGCGCTGGATCGGGAAGCCTACGCCCGCGGCAACAGCGTCTATCTCGTGGACCGGGTGATTCCCATGTTGCCGCCGCGGCTGTCCAACGGCATCTGCAGTCTCAACCCGCAGGTGGACCGTCTGACACTCACCTGCGATATGGAAATCGACTCGGACGGCAATGTCGTCAGCCACGAAATCTATCCCAGCGTCATTCGTACCGACGAACGGATGACCTACACTGCCGTCAAACGCATTCTGGAGGATGAAGACCCTGAGCTGATCGAGCGTTACGCACCATTGGTGGACGATTTCCGCCTGATGGCTGATCTGGCCCGTACTTTGCGAAAAAAGCGACTCAAACGGGGGGCCATTGATTTCAATTTTACGGAAGCCAAAATCAAGGTCGACGAAAACGGCAAACCGATTGAAATCGTGAAACGGCCGCGTACGATTGCCGAGCAGCTGATCGAGGAATTCATGCTGTGCGCCAACGAAACGGTGGCGGAGCATTTTGCCTGGGCGGATATCCCGTTTTTGTACCGGATTCACGAAAATCCGGATACGGAAAAACTGCAGGCGTTTTACGAGTTTATCACCCATTTCGGCTACAGCGTCAAAGGGCGGGCGGATAAAGTGAAACCCCGTGCGCTCCAGGAGTTGTTGGAGAAAATCAGCGGCAAACCTGAGGAGACGCTGATCAGTACCGTCCTGCTCCGTTCGATGAAGCAGGCGCGTTATGCCGCGGAATGCACGGGGCATTTCGGGTTGGCGGCGACGTTTTACTGTCACTTCACCTCACCGATCCGGCGGTATCCCGATCTGGTCATTCACCGCATCATCCGGGAAGTGTTGGCCAATGGAACGTTGTCCCCTGAGCGGATGAACCAGCTGAAAGGAAAATTGCCGGATATTGCCCAGCAATGCTCGGTTCGCGAGCGTATTGCCGTTGAGGCGGAGCGGGAGACGGACGATCTGAAAAAAGCCGAATTTATGCTGGACAAGATTGGACAGGAATTTGACGGGATCATCAGCGGCGTCACTTCGTTCGGCATATTCGTCGAGTTGGACAACACCGTCGAAGGACTGGTGCACATCAGCTACATGACCGACGACTATTACCATTACGATGAAAATGCCTACTGCCTGATCGGCGAGCGTACAGGGAACATTTTCCGCATCGGAGACCGGGTTCGCGTCCGGGTGGCCGGTGTCAACATCGACGAGCACAAGGTGGACTTCGAGCTGGTGCCGGACTGGGAAGACGGCGGGTTGTTCGAACGAAGCCGCAAACGCAAAAAGCGCAGGAAAGAGACTGGTTCGGAGTCGGGGATGCCCAAGGGCGTAAAGAAAAAGAAAGCAAAAAAAGTTGAAAAAAAGGCGAAAAAGAAAAGGAAGAAGGCGTAAAGCACCAGGTGCGGCCGATCTATTTCAAGTAAACTACTCTTCCCGGTTCGCTTCAAACCAGAGCGATTTGGAACCTGAGGATGGTGGAGGAAATGCCCGGGATGAATTTCCTGTCGCTTTTTCCGGTCTCCACTTCGGGCTCAGATCCAAGCTCAACCGGAAAAAGTTGCCGCCTGATCAAATGGCCGGACACGTGGCAGGCATTCGCAGTTGTGTCTTTGAACATTGTTCCTCGTTAAGTGCCATCAATAAAGCATTTGTCAGACATGATCTGATCTGACAAGGTCACCATTTACCATCTTGACCGGATGACGGAGAAGGCCTCCCCGTCATTCCGGTCGGCTCGGGGGATATTTTGCGCTTCCTGCGATGAAAAAAGAGTTGACGAGACATTCGATTGGTTGTTACAATAACGATTGCAACCTTTTTCATGCGCGCAGGAGGTGAGCACAATGCCGAAAAAAGGCACCAAAGTGATCGCACGCAACAAAAAGGCGACCCACGACTACCACATCGAGGAGACGCTGGAAGCAGGCATTGTCCTCACCGGGACCGAGATCAAGTCGATCCGGCAGGGCCGGGTCAATCTGAAGGACAGCTATGCGCGCATCAAAGACGGGGAAGTATACGTGGTCAACATGCATATCAGTCCCTATGAACAGGGCAATCGTTTTAACCACGAACCCACCCGGGAGCGCAAGTTGCTGCTCCACAAGCAGGAGATCAACAAACTGATCGGGCTTACCCAGCAAAAAGGGTATACCTTGGTACCCCTGGATGTTCATCTGCGCAACGGCTACGCCAAATTGGAACTGGCAGTGGCCAAAGGGAAGAAACTGTACGACAAACGCGCTGCCATCGCCAAACGCGACGCTGAGCGCGAAATTCAGCGCCAGTTGAAGGAACGCATCCGGGGATGAACAAAAAAATTGTTTCGAAATCAAAATTTCCTCTTTACAAAGAGTGAAATCGGTGATAATATAAGTAACTGTCGAGGTCATGATAGCTTGGTCAAAACAGCGCAGACTCGTCGGAATCCTGGGGGCGTTTTGGGATTCGACGGGGATAGATCGAGCGTTAGCTGCGAGCCGAGGGGTTGCGTCCTTCGTTAAAAACGCAAGGCCAAATGTAACTGGCAAACAAGAAAACTACGCTCTGGCTGCTTAATTCCAGCCAGGATCCACTTCGCCATCGCCCGTGTGGTGAAGCTGGGTCTCAACCTCAGCGGGCTAGCTGACCGGAATCGTCACCGGCCGGTTGGCGAAATCCAGGTGACTGGTCCGTAGGAACGCCTGTCACTGGGCAGTCCGACGGACGAGACCGCAATACAGTGACTACGCTCGTAGACGCTGACGCGGCGATATCTTCGGACAGCGGTTCGACTCCGCTCGCCTCCACCAAAAGCATATGCTGATGTAGCTCAGTTGGTAGAGCACTTCACTCGTAATGAAGGGGTCGGGGGTTCGAGTCCCTCCATCAGCACCAAAAAAACCATCCTACCGATCAGTAGGATGGTTTTTATTTTAACCTCAATGATGAGACCGTTGATTATGGTTTGGAAAGTCGTTGACACAGCATGGTCCGGGCATTTACAATATCAAGAGAACCGATTGGTTCTATGGGTACCGACCAGTCATTAGCGAGTCACAAATTCGAAGGGTAAAGGGGAAAGATCGATCAATGGAAAAAAAGGCAAAGATAATGGATTCCGCTATCAAATTATTTTCAGAAAAAGGGTATCTGGCTACATCTATCCAAGATATAGCATCCGATTGCAAAATTTCGAAGGGATCATTTTACAAGTTCTTTGACTCGAAAGAGGATCTATTCATACAGGTGTTGGATTACAACCTGCAAAAAATGATGGTCGAAGCTGGGAAAGTGGATTTGCTCAAGTCATTATCCCCTCGGGATAAATTGATCAAAAAAATCCAGATCGAAATGGAAAACTTCCTTGAAAATCAAGTATTTATAAAAATGTTGACGACGGATTTGCCTATTAAAGAAAGCAAGGAGGTGTTTTATTCCCGAGTGAAGAGACGGTTGATGAACTGGCATAAGGATTGCTTGGTACAGGCATACGGGTCAAATATTCAACCGTACATCTGGGATTACGTCGTCATACTGGAAGGAATGATGAAGGAATATCTAGACCTGCTGATCTTTGGGCAGAAAAACTTTTCCATCAAAGTGGCTGTCGATTTTATTGTTGATCGTTTGGACGCTTTGGTGGAGGCCGGCTGCTCCGTAAAACCTGTTTTGACCCCTGATATGATGCGTGAGTATGAAGAAGCCGAATCCGTTTTCGTGAGTCGGGAGGAACAATTGAATGCCTTGTTGGATCAGTTGGGAGAGAGGATTGCAATGGGGGAGATGCCTGACTCTGAACGCAAAAAATTCATTTCTGCCGCTCAATTGTTGGCTGAGGAAATAAGGAAAGAGAATGCGAGAGATTTTTTGATTGATGCATTGATGTCATACATAAAGAAAAATAAGGATCTGGAAGAAAGCGTCAGCTTGATTCAAGATTTTTTGAATAGAAACGAAAAAGATGGAGAGAGAAACCATGGATGAGAAAAAACATCATGTCACCTTTGTTTTAATTGGACTTTTTGTCGGTCTGCTCTTTACCTCTCTGGACCAGACGGTCGTCTCGACAGCCATGCCCACCATTATCAGTGATTTGGGAGGCATGTCTTTTTACAGCTGGGTAACGGCCGTTTATATGTTGACGGAAACGGCGGGAATCCCCATTTTCGGTAAACTCGCCGATTTATACGGTCGCAAGAAAATCTACATGATCGGAATGGGGATTTTCGTTCTGGGTTCCGTATTGTGCGGTCTTTCAACCCACATTTTATTCCTGATTTTTGCCCGAGGACTTCAAGGCATTGGTGCAGCAGCAATTTGGCCGTTGGCGATGACCATCATCGGAGATGTATTTCCTCCTGAAAAAAGTGCAAAAATCCAAGGAATTTTTGGTGGGGCCTTTATCATATCCAGCATTGCCGGCCCTGCACTTGGAGGAATATTGACGGAATCTCTCAGCTGGCATTGGATTTTCTTTATTAATATTCCATTCGGTATTGTTTCCGCATTTCTGTTGTGGAAAGGACTTGTGGAACAGAAAGGTGAAGGAAACCAGTCGGTCGACTGGGCGGGGGCAGTTACTCTCACTGCCGGTATCATTTTGGTGCTTCTGCCCACCGTCTTGACAGGTGGAGAAGATCAATCTGTCTCTGCCGGTTATGACTGGTCTTCACCCTTGGTCTTACTGTTATTGTTTGGGGGATTGGCGATTCTGGCGATTTTCATTTGGGTTGAAATGAAAGCCGAAGAGCCTGTTCTCCCTCTTCGTATATTTGGGAATCAGACGGTGACCTTGATTTGTATCATCAGTTTCTTTTCAGGAATGGGGATGTTCGGTGCCATTACGTTTATTCCATTGTATATACAATACGTTCAACATACTTCCGCTTCCATCGCCGGGTATGCATTGACACCCATGATGTTCGGTGCGATCATTGCGGGTTCCATCGGCGGTTTCCTGATCACAAGAATCCCGTACCGCACGCTGCTTGTAACAGGCTTACTGTTCATGTCCCTGGGCTTTTATTTGATGTCAACGGTGAACACGAACACTTCTCTGTGGACGATCATCTGTTATGTGCTGCTCATTGGTATGGGAATGGGAATTTTGATGAGCAACCTCACGACGATTATGCAAGCGGTTGTGGATAAAAAACATTTCGGGGTTGCCACTTCGTCCATCAACTTCTTCCGCTCCATAGGAGCAACCATAGGAACCAGTATTTTGGGAGCGGTTTTGAATCATCAAGTGTCAACCGGATTGGGCAACGTAATTCGAGAAAATCCGGCATACCAAAGCCGGCTTCAAGGGAACATTCAGGAAATCCTGCGATATGGAAAAGACATACCCACTGACGTTGTGGATCAAGTTGTAAGTCTGTTTGTCCATTCGGTCCAATCGGTTTTTTTGATTTCTTTGGTGATGATTGTTATCACCCTGATCGTCAGCCTGTTTTTAGGAAAAGGAAAGATTCGTGATCCACAACCGGAGACAAACCATCCAGCTGAATAAGTAAGTTCGCCCGGCTCTTTTGAGTTGATCGATGGAGATAAATTTGAAAATCAAGTGAACTAATGAACATACAGGATCGGATAGACAAGTAATAGACAGTTGGGGGAATTATGATTATTGATATTGTGATTTATATTTTTTTATAATAAACACTGTGATCATTAATCAACACACTGTGTCAAATATAAAATGATGATTTCACTATTAAAATGTGTTGATGATAGGATGACCCATATGAGACGACCGCAAGATCCGAGAATTATACGGACCAAACAATTACTGCGGGATGCATTGCTGGATCTCATTGAGGAGAAAGGAATGGAGGGGATAAATGTTCGGGACTTGACGAAAAAAGCCGGATTGAACCGCGGAACGTTTTACTTGCATTACCGGGACATTCACGATCTCTTGGAACAAAGCAAAGCCGAAATACTGAAGGGCCTGCAAAATGTCCTGGATCGCTCCCATACGGGACAAAAAGAAATTCCCAAGCACCTCACAGAGTCCAGATTTACTCCACTGTTTGAATACCTCGCTGAAAATCAACGTTTTTTCAAAGTGATGCTAAATACAAAAGGGGACCCCTCATTCATTTATCAAATGAAAGAATTGATGAAACAAATTTTGTATAAAAAAACAATAAAGTTTCAACCATGTGATGAAGAAATGCTGGTTCCCAGGGATTATTTGATTGCACATGTCACTTCCTCTACACTGGGTGTGATTCAACATTGGTTTGAATGTGAAATGAATTTCTCACCACAAGAAATGTCCCGGATTGTCTACCGTTTGATTGCGCTCAGCCCCGAGAAATTATCCGGATTGCACCAAAAATAACCGAACGAAACCGTTCTTTCGGTTTTCCAGGGATCAGCCGTTGGGATTACCTGTAAACATCATTTCCGAGAAAGAAGGGAATTCGACATGGTGGCTCAATTGATCGTCAATGCGGATGATTTCGGTCTCACCCCCGGTGTCAATCGCGGAATCCTGGAAGCCCATGAAAAGGGGATCGTGACGAGTACCTCTCTCATGGCCAATACACCCGGTTTTGACGATGCTGTCAGACTGGCGCGCATCACCCCCGATCTGGGTGTGGGGTTCCATTTCAACTTGACTTATGGCGTCCCCCTTTCTCCTCCTGAAGAAATCCCGTCCCTCGTCGATGAACACGGTCGATTTTTCTTTGATCCCCAGTGGAGAGGAGACTTTTCTCGATTGGGAGAGAATTGGCGACCCGAAGACATTCAAAAAGAATTGGCGGCACAGTGGGCACGGGTGTCGAAGTCGGGTTTGACCATTACGCATATCGATTCCCATCACTTCATCCAAAACCTCCCGCATGTGTATGCGCCCTTGGCGGAGTTGGCCCGGAAAGAGGGGTTACCCATGCGGCACACCTTTCGTTTTCCAAAAACCCCGGATGAGATGAAAACTCTCAAACATCTTTTTTCAAGCAGGGAAACGCTCCCGTCGGATCATCCTGTGACAACGGAACGTTTCATCGCCGATTTTTACTATCAAGAGGATGGTTTGGACCGGCTGATTCGTCATTTGTCCTCCTTGGAAGAGGGGACGACGGAAATCAATTGTCATCCTGGTTATGTTGATGAAATCCTCCCCAACATTTCCAACTGGACGGAGGTTCGAGAGAAAGAGCTGAAGGTTTTGACCGACGAGAGCGTTCTCGATCTCTCACGGGCAGAGGGGATTCGATTCATTCATTACGGACAGTTGACGGAATAGCAAGACCCGTTCCGCTATCTTTTGTTTTCGATTTGAAAAATGGAGGTCATTCAGATGGCAAAGGCGCTTCTGATCAATTTTTCCGGAGAAGGTCACGTCAATCCGACGGTGGGACTGGTGGAAGAATTGATTCGTCGGGGTGAAGAGGTAGTCTATGTCGGCGGGGAAAGGTACAGGGAACGGATTGAAAAAACCGGTGCTGATTTCCGCGGGTACCAGGAATCTTTCTTGGCCAACTCCCATCGTCTCCATACGGATCAGTGGCAGGAGAAGATGCGGGAAATGTTCCCGAAAATGCTCGACTTTATGGAGAAAATCACTCCGGAGATCCTTGAAAAAGTGAAAGGAGAACAGTTTGATTATTGCCTGTATGATATGATGTTTCTTCCGGGATTGATCGCAGCTCAAGTGTTGGGCCTGCCCCGCATTGCTTTCTCCACCACTTTTGTTTGGAAGGAAACACCTCCCTTCGGTAGGGAACGAACGGCAGGATTGTTGGAAGTAATGAAAAAACTCACGAAAAAAATGGCGGATCGGTATGGTATTGATTTGAGCCCGGACGATTTTCCTTCATTTGGAGATATGACGCTCGTGTTTACCTCCCGGTATTTCCAACCGGATGCGGATACATTCGACGACAGCGTCAAATTTGTCGGTCCGTCGATTGCGCCGCGCAAGGATTGTGAAATGGATATCCCTCTTGGCGAACACGGTGACCGTCGTGTCATTTATGTATCCATGGGTACGATTGTGAATTATCAGGTTGAATTGTACCGCAAGTGCATTGAGGCATTTCGCGATCTGGACGTCACGGTGATTCTCTCCATCGGCCAACATACGCCACTGGAGGAGCTGCCCGAAATTCCGGATAACTTCATTGTTCGTCACTATGTACCGCAATTGGAGGTGTTGAAGCACGCCGATCTCTTCATCACCCACGGTGGCATGAACAGCACCAACGAAGGCCTGTACTACGGTGTTCCGCTGTTGATCATCCCCTTGGTGAACGATCAACCCTTTGTTGCCAAGCGGGTGAAGGAGCTGGGTGCAGGGATTGTACTCGATCCTTCAACGGTGACGGCGGCGATGCTCAGAGAATCAGCGGAAAAAATCTGGACAGACCCGCGGTTTGCTCAAAACAGTCGCCTCATCAGTGAAACGTTGCGGGAGGCGGGAGGGTATCGCCGAGCGGTGGATGAGATTTTGCGTTTTAAAGACAGCCGTCAGACTGTTCCCGCTTCTGACGATAACCGGAAATAGATCTCCATCGACGCATTTGTGAAAAAAGGACAGGGTTTCCCCTGAAAGGACAGGGTTTCCCCTGTCCTTTTTTCTTTTTCATCATGTCAAATTCGAATGACTGTGCATGGTATATTATAATATTGTCAGATTAGTAACAAATTGATATCAAGTGCCTTATCCATTGAAGTCGCTGTCATACATCCGGGAAGATGGGAAGGATGAAGCAATGAAACGAAAGGAACGAGTGTTTCAGAAGCTGAAGGAATGGTCGACGGATGAAGGGATGAGTGCGGGTGAATTGGCTGAACGGTTGGGGCTTGACAGGGCTAATGTCAGCTATGATCTCAATCAACTGTGGAAGGAAGGTCGCGTTGAAAAAAAACCAGGAAGGCCGGTACGCTTCTTCGTCAAAAAAACGGAACCGGAAACCGTACTGGATCGTCTGGCGAAAGAGAACGGCAGTTTGAAAACCGCCGTGGAACAGGGAAAAGCGGCCATACTTTATCCCCCGAAGGGCATGCATGTGCTGATTCTGGGTGAGACGGGTGTGGGCAAATCCATGTTTGCCGAATGTTTGCATCAATTTGCGATTGAGATGAAGAAAATGGAACCCTGCGCCCCTTTCATCACCTTTAACTGTGCCGACTATTCCAACAACCCCCAATTGTTGCTGGGGCAGTTATTCGGTGTAAAAGAAGGGGCGTATACCGGAGCGACGGAACAGTGCGGCTTGATCGAAAAAGCCGACGGCGGTGTGTTGTTTCTGGATGAAATTCATCGCTTGCCCGCCGAAGGGCAGGAAATGTTGTTCAGCTTCATCGATAAGGGATTGTTCCGAAGATTGGGGGAGACAGAAGTCGAGCGAAGAGCCAATGTGCTCCTGATTGCCGCAACGACGGAAGATCCAAACTCCTGTCTGTTGAAAACATTTACGAGAAGAATTCCCATGGTGATTCACTTGCCCCCGTTGAGAGAGCGGAGTTTTGAGGAGCGCATCCGGCTCATCCTGAAGTTTTTTCAAGAAGAGGCCATACGGCTGGGCAAGGAAATCAACGTATCTCCGGAAACGATCAGGGCCTTCCTCTATTACCGATGTCCGAATAATGTCGGCCAATTGAAAACGGATATCCAACTCGTCTGTGCAAAAGCTTACGCGGATTTTGTCACCAGGAAAAAGAACCGAATCCAGATCCACAGTACTGATCTGCCTCCGTATGTCAGGGAAGGATTGTTACGATCTCAACGGACGAAGGAAAACATCATCATCCATGACCACCCTTATCTGTTTCATCCCGATCCGTCCCATGATGTGTTTCAGTTTTCGGTTGAGACAGGGAATGATACACAAACCGTCTATGAAAAGATTGAGAAAAAGTTCAGCGAGTTGAAATCGCGCGGGATTCGCGACGAAGAGCTGGATGCACTGATGGAAATGGACATCGAAAATTATTTTACGCAGTATTTCAAAAGAGTCGGCGGGAAGGTTCATCAAAGCAATTCCACCACCATTATCGATCCCCGTTTTATTCGTTTGGCCCGGAATATCGCCGATCATGCGGAAGAAAAATTGGGGGTCGCTTTCAACAGAAATGTGTTGCAGAGCCTTGCTTTGCACATACAAACCTCTGTCGCCCGCATCGAAAACGGGGAGAGCATCGTCCATCCCCAGTTGAATAAGATGAGAAAGGCTTATAAAAAAGAGTTCGATGTGGCACTGGATTGCATCAGGATCATTGAGGAACAATTGCAAATCGATATGCCGATTGATGAAGCTGGCTTTTTGACGATGTTTTTTGTTTTCAACAGCAAACATTGGGATGAGACAAAGGAACAGGTTCAAATTCTTGTGATCACGCACGGTACGGGCGGGGCGACGGCGATGGTGGAGGTGACCCGCCAACTGTTGGGGACGGATCACGCCATTGCCATCGATATGCCGCTTCATGCAGAGCCGGAAGAAATATTCGAAATAGCCAAAACAAAACTGGAGAAACGGGCATCCAGCTCAGGGGTGCTGCTCTTGGTCGATATGGGATCGCTGGTTGCTTTTGGTGAGATGCTGGAAGCGGAGTTGGACATCCCTGTAAAAGTGATTCCGATGGTCAGCACCCCCCATGTGTTGGAAGCGACACGAAAAGCGATACTCGGTTACTCGCTTGAACAATTGTATGAAGACGTAAAACAGTTGACGCCATTATACACAAAGGAAAAAGGCAGGAACCCGTACAGTGGGCGAACCGCCAAATGGGTGATCATTACCGCTTGTTTGACCGGCAAAGGAAGTGCGCTTGCGATGAAGCAAGTGTTAAAGAATTATTTGAACTATGACAGTGAATTATTGGAGATCATCCCGGTGAATATTATGGAACCAAAAGAGATGACGCGCATTCTCTCCGACCTGAAACGAGACAAGAAAATCATCTGTATGGTGAGCAATTTTCCCTATGAAGGACAGCTGCCTCATTTTCATCTCGACGAAGTTCTCAGTTTGAAGGCCATTCCATCGATTCAACATCTCATCGATCTCGAAGAAACCTACGCGAAAATGGCGGAGACATTGAAGCACCACCTGAAACATGTCGATCCTGAAGCGGTCATTCCCGATATCCGAGACGGTCTGGAACGGATTCAGTCACGCCTGGGAATCGAGATTCCAACCAATGATTTGATCGGGGTCGTACTTCACGCCAGTTGCATGCTGGACCGCTTGGTTTCGGGAGATACTTCGGTGGCTTTTGAAAACAAAGAATCGTTCATACGGGAGAATCATGCGCTTTATCGGACGGTTCGGGATGTGCTGAAAGAATGGGAGGACGCCTATCACATCCAACTGACGGATGACGAGATCTGTTATATGATGAGTTTCTTTGCACCTTATCAAACACTGGCTTCGTGCTAGTGTTTTGTTTTTTTCCGCAAAATCAACACACTCAAAATTCTTTCCAAACACAATGAACCCGGGTGCGGCAGCCGAAAGAACAAACGATGAAATCAACGTGTTCAGACGGGCAGCCAATCAACCGCCCCGGATTCACAGTGTTTTGGCACGATACTTGCACCATATCACGAGCAAAAAACAAGGGGGTTGTCTTATGAACATTCTTCTATGCTGTGCGGCCGGAATGTCGACCAGTTTACTGGTGACCAAGATGGAAAAAGCCGCTGAAGAAATGGGAGTGGATGCGAGAATTTGGGCTGTTTCAGCCGATGAGGTAAAGCAAAATCTGGATCACGCGGACGTTTTACTCGTGGGTCCCCAGATTCGTTACAAGTTGCCGCAATTGAAAAAAGAAGCGGAGATGAAAGGCGTTCCGGTGGACATGATCAATCCCTCCGATTATGGGATGGTAAACGGAAAAAAGGTGCTGGAGCATGCTTTGCGCATGAAGAAATGAAAAAGGGAGGATAGAAATGAAAGCGTTCGCAAATCTCCTGGAATCGCATCTCATGACCTTTGCCGGCAGAATTGCCGAGCAGAAGCATCTCCAGGCCGTTCGTGACGGGCTGATTCTGGCCATGCCGTTGTTGATCATCGGGTCCATTTTCCTCATCCTCGGCAACCTACCGATTCCCGGATACAACGAATGGATGACGGGATTGTTCGGAAGGGAATGGTCGACCAAACTGCAGTATCCGGTGGGGGCAACGTTCGATATTATGGCGCTGATCGCCAGCTTCGGCATCGCCTATCGGTTGGCGGAAAAATACAAGGTGGACCCGTTGGCTGCAGCGGCCATTTCGGTAGCTTCCTTTTTGTTGGCCACTCCTTACGAGACGATGTTTACGCCTCCGGGGGCGAAGGAAGCCATTGAGGTGGGAGGGGTGATCCCTACCGCTTTGATGGGAAGCAAAGGATTGTTTGTGGCCATGCTGTTGGCCTTACTTTCAACGGAAATCTACAGAATGATCATCCAGAAAAATATCGTGATCAAGTTGCCGGACAGTGTTCCTCCTGCCGTTTCGCGATCTTTTGTCGCGTTGATCCCGGCCTTTGCCGTTTTGACCGTGGTGTGGTTGCTTCGGATCGGCATTGAAAACACCTCGTTTGAAAGCGTTCACAATATCGTGGCCCAATTACTCAGCGGTCCGTTAAACGCTTTGGGCGGAAGTCTGTTCGGGATACTGATCGCCGTTCTCGTTCAACAAATGTTGTGGTCCACCGGTATCCACGGCGCGTCCTTGGTGGGTGCCGTCATGGGGCCGACCTGGTTGACGTTGTTGGACCAAAATCGCATCGCTTTTCAGGCCGGTCAGGAACCTCCCAATGTAGTCACTTCGGAATTTGTGGAGATTTTGATCAATACCGGCGGTTCCGGTGCCACATTGGCGTTGGTGGTGTTGATGCTGTTCAGAGCCCGAAGTCAACAGGCGAAAAATTTGGGCAAATTGTCGATCGGAGCCGGCATTTTCAACATCAATGAACCCGTCCTTTTTGGAATGCCGATCGTCATGAATCCCATGATGATCGTTCCCTTTATCCTGGCACCAGTGGCCATGGTTCTCGTTTCCTACTTCGCCATGTCTACGGGTCTGGTGGCCAAATCCGTAGGAGCAAACCTTCCTTGGACGACCCCGATTCTGGTCAGCGGTTTCCTGATGACGGGCGGGAAAATTTCAGGGGCGGTTCTTCAACTGGTCAACTTTTTTGTCGCCCTTGCGATTTATTATCCGTTCTTCCGTATTTGGGACAAACAGAAGCTGAAAGAAGAGGAAGGAGTGATGACGGAGCATGAGGGTGCTTCCGGAAAGACGGTCAACTTGTAAGGCGAAAGGAGGGTAGGGAGATGGATTATACCGAAATCGCGTTTCAAATGATTTTGCATGGTGGAAATGCCCGGAGTTCCTCGATGGAGGCCATCGCATGCGCCAAAAGCGGAAATATTCAAGAGGCCAGAAAAGCGCTTGAATGCGCATCAAAGGAACTCAGTGAGGCTCACCGCATCCAAACCCGATTGATCCAGGAGGAAGCGGCGGGAAAAAAATCCGAGGTAACGTTGCTGATGGTTCATGCCCAAGACCATTTGATGAATACCATCACCATCAGGGATTTGGCTGCCGAGTTTGTTGACTTGTATGAAACATTCATTCATGGGAGGGTGAAAGTATGAAAGGGATCAAAATCGTCACCATCGGCGGAGGATCGAGTTACACACCGGAATTGGTGGAGGGATTGATCAAGCGGTACGATGAATTGCCGGTGCGGGAGCTGTGGTTGGTCGATATCCCTGAAGGGGAAGAAAAGCTGAACATCGTGGGGAATCTGGCCAAACGGATGGTGGAAAAAGCCGGGGTTCCGATCGAGATCCATCTGACCCTGGATCGGCGTGAAGCGCTTCGGAATGCCGATTTCGTCACAACCCAATTGCGTGTGGGATTGTTGGATGCGCGGGCTTTGGATGAAAGAATTCCGTTGAAGTATGGTGTGATCGGTCAGGAGACCAACGGGCCGGGTGGGCTGTTCAAGGCGTTACGCACGATTCCGGTCATCCTGGATATTTGCAAGGACATGGAGGAACTGTGTCCGGAAGCGTGGCTGATCAATTTTTCCAATCCCGCAGGCATGGTGACCGAAGCCGTTCTCCGTTACAGCAACATCAAAAAAGCAGTCGGGCTGTGCAACGTTCCGATCGGGATGCGCATGGGGGTTGCCAAGCTGCTCGATGTAAGTCCGGATCGCGTGCACATCGATTTCGCGGGCCTCAACCACATGGTGTTCGGGTTGAATGTGTATCTTGACGGTGAGAAGATCACGGATCGGGTGATCGATCTCATCACCAGCGGAGAAAAATCGAACGTCACCATGCAGAACATCGTCGATCTCGGTTGGGAACCCGAGTTTATCAAGGGCCTGGGAGTACTGCCTTGCCCGTATCATCGTTATTACTTCCAAACGCAAAAGATGCTGGAAGAGGAGATGGCTGCGGCCAAGGAAAAAGGAACCCGTGCCGAGGTGGTCAAAAAGCTGGAAGCGGAACTGTTCGAACTCTATAAGGACCCCAATCTGGCGGTGAAGCCGCCGCAATTGGAAAAACGGGGCGGGGCCTACTACAGTGATGCGGCCTGCAACCTGATCAACTCCATCTACAACGATAAACGCGACATCCAGCCGGTAAACGTGAGAAACAACGGAGCGATCGCCGGCATCCCGGATGATTCCGCGGTCGAGGTCAATTGCGTGATCACAAAAGAGGGTCCGGTACCGATTACAGTGGGAGAGTTACCCGTTGCGGTCAACGGTCTCGTCCAACAAATCAAATCTTTTGAACGGGTTGCTTGTGAAGCCGCTGTTACGGGAGATTATCGCACGGCGCTGGTGGCCATGACGATCAACCCGCTCGTTCCGTCTGACACGATCGCGAAGCAAATCCTGGATGAGATGTTGGAAGCGCATAAACCCTATTTGCCCCAATTTTTCCAGGAGGCTCAGGTTTCCTGATCATTCCGTCCCCGGGAATTTCCCCGGGGACTTTTATAAAGAGCGAGCAGAAAAACCCAGCCCTTTGGGGTTGGGATGAAAGCGAACGTCGAACGCGGGGGCCTCAGCTAGCAAGTCCGACATTGTTCCAATGCCCTGCTAATCAATTCGACGGTAGTATCCCGTGTCATACAAGAAAAAGACTGTAACACCCATCAGCAGAACAGAAGTGACACGATGGATGGAATCGATGAGATTTCCATGCTCATCCATGAAGAAATGCCCGTTTACGCAAACAAGGGGGGGCTCGATGTTCATACAGGAAAGTATGTCGATGTTCCCCGTTTCTTCTTTCAAAGGAAAAACAAGGGCGTAGGCATTGATTTCCTGGATGTGGAGGGACATCCCATTCAGGGTTCGGATTTTATGCGTTGTTTGGGGTTATTCCAGGTTGCGGCTCAAGTTGATCCAGTATAGATGATTGGTATCGGGATATGATAAGATGGAAATCGTTTGCGGCGGATTTCACGTGTGCACTGGCGATTTTCCGGTTGTTTACGGCTCCTGAAAAAAAGTGCTTGACTTTCTTATGGACCTGTTATAAACTAATCTTCGTCAGCGGTTGAGACAACTTCAAAATATGGGGCTGTAGCTCAGCTGGGAGAGCGCTACACTGGCAGTGTAGAGGTCGGCGGTTCGAGCCCGCTCAGCTCCACCAAAACGAATCCCCCGACATGTCGGGGGATTTTCACTTTTGCAGGAAAACCAAACTGGATAACAATCTATAGCTGAATCGAGTATTTTTTGTTTGAGCTGCTTCTCTCGTTTTCGGTTCACCAAATGAAAACCCCTCGAGTCGATCGAGGGTTTTTGATTTTGCACCATTTATTCCTGTGGTTTTTTTGCGGGCAAATCATTGGCTTCTGTACCCCAACGAATATATTCCTGATACAACCACTTTTTCAACCGTTCCAAGCATAAACCCCACCAATTTTTGACAAAAGTCATCTGAATCCCCCTTTTGTTTTGTCGGGACTATTTTTTGCTTTTTTCGTTCATATGGAGAAGTCCATATTTTTCCGTTTGCATCGTGTTTGCGGATAGGATGGCTTTCAGGGAAATGAAAAAACTGTAAATGGATTTTCCCGCGAATTGTACATACTGGTTGATGGAGATTTTGTTCACGGGAGGACGGAGAAGTGTCTGTCGGGGTGTCTGTTGAGAACTATGAGGACAGGTTATGTACATGGGATGGGGTTCACCTTCGATATCGGACGTGGCTTCCTCATCGCCCCCGCGCTGTCGCCGTATTGGTACACGGTGCGGGTGAGCACTTGGGATTGTACGAACATTTGGGGGAAAGGTTCATTCGGGATGGATTCGGTTTGGTTTTGTATGATTTGCGGGGATTTGGCTGTTCCGAAGGAAGATGCGGTCATGTAACTCATTTTCATGAATACCTGAATGATCTGGACCAACTGATTCATGTTTTCAGAAAAAAACTGGGGAATCGACACATTTACCTGATCGGACACAGCTTGGGCGGGTTGATCGTAGCGCGGTATGTCCAACACCGGTCAGATCATGTCGACGGCATTGTTTTATCCGCTCCTGCTTTGGGGTTACGGATTCACGTCCCGATTTTTGCGAAGCGGTTGATCTCCATCATCAGCCGGGTAGCACCTTCATTCAGCGTCAATCCATATGGTTTGATGAAAAAAGCGCAACGCATCCCAAGGCTGAAGTCGATTGTGGGAGAGTATGTTCAAACCAAGTTGGTGGACCCGCTGATTCCACTCAAGTATTCTTTCCGCTGGATTCAGCAGCTGCTTGTCCAAACTGAAGAAGCGTTGCAAAACGTGGCCAGCATCTCCGTACCCACCCTGTGCATCTGTGGGCAAAATGATAACTTGATCCCTGCGGATATGGTTCGCCTGTTTTTTGACTCATTGACTGTAAAGGAAAAAGAATGGCTCCTTCTCCCCAATTTCGGGCACCGCATCCTTCACTCCGAACAATCCGCTTCGGCCGTTGACGCTTTGATCGACTGGCTGCAACGTCAGGAACAAGCAGCTTTTCAGGGTTGAACAGGTCCTGATGGTACACAAATGGGAAGATAAAACCTCAGTACGGTTGTGGTCACCGGGAAAAACGGATTTTTTTGTCACAAGTGAAAGGCCGAATGTTTAAACACCACAAAATGGTGTTTGAGGGTATTGACAAACTCCGCGGTGCGCCGCTCCGTAGCGGCAGCCAGAGTCGCTCAACGAGAAATTCGGACCCGATCCGATACCGAAAAAGAGGTGGCCGTTTTCCCACGAGCGACCTTTTAGCTGGCGAAACAGGAGGGAGATGTAAACGGTACACCCGGAATAGGGGTGGTTTAACACTTTGTCAGCAGTCTCGAACACCACAAAAGTGGTGTTTTTATTGTGGGTAATTGGTGTACCGATCGCAAAGTGATCTCTGATACGATCCACCAGTGAACGTCTTCTTCGAATGGATGACGCGAAACCTACGATGCGAGCAAAACTCATGAAACGAAAATCACTTGTGGATGGAGGTTTGCCACACCGGATGAAGCGAGAAGCCCGCGGCGTTGCTTCAGCCGTTTGGGGCAAATCACCATTTCCTCTGACAATATGTTAGGCGGGGACCAACAACGGGATTGCCCCGTCTTTTTATCTTATACCTACTTTAATGAAAAGCGCACTGGAAAAGTATACACCGACGCTATTGCCTCTCGTAAAACGGGGGCTGAATTTTATGGCGATGTTATCATTATTGCTCGATTTATCAGGCAAGAAGTAAAATTCCGTTTCAAATTTTTCTCTCGGGGAATAAAGGTGATGAGGCTGTGGCCATGGAGTCCCGCTTCATCGAGAGAGGATACGGGTCGAAAGGTGAGTGACGGAGGCGACAAAAACAAAGGAGGAAAAGCTTGGTGTCAAAGAAACACTTTTTTATTGTTGGCGTATTGCTGGTATTCATCATGTCAGCGACGGCATGTGGGCTTCATTTTGGCTTGCATGGTGGGGACACGCTCAAGCGCGCCAAAGAAGAGGGGGTTGTCACGATCGGTTTTGCCAATGAGAAACCTTATGCTTATAAGGATGAAACGGGAAAAGTGACGGGAGAAGCCGTCGAGGTGGCACGTTCTGTTTTTAAAAAGATGGGGATTCACAAAATCGAGCCGGTTTTGGTGGACTTTGGGTCATTGATTCCCGGATTGAAATCGGGTCGTTTTGATGTCATTACCGCGGGGATGTACATCACCCCGACTCGTTGCAAAGAAGTGGTGTTTGCCGATCCTGAATACAAAATCGGGGAAGCAATCGCAGTGAAAAAAGGAAACCCGAAGAAACTTCACAGTTATGAGGACATCGCCGCCCATCCGCAAGTGAAGGTCGCGGTGATGAAGGGGGCGGTTGAGGTCAGCTATTTGAAGAAATCGGGTGTGAAGGAGAATCAGATGATCATTGTTCCTGATCAGCCTTCCGCGATCTCCGCATTGGAATCCGGGCGGGTGGATGCGATCACGATGACAGGTCCTTCTTTACGGGCGATGATGGAATCCACCGGTGCCCGAGATATCGAGGAGGTAAAGGACTTTCAACAGCCGATCGTGGACGGAAAAAGTGTCCTCGGATATGGAGCGGCTGCCTTCCGAAAAGAAGATAAACAATTTCGGGATGCATTCAGTCGAGAATTGGCGGAAATGAAAAAGTCGGGTGCATTATTGAATGTTCTCAAACTGTTCGGATTCACCGAAGAGAACTTGCCTGACAAAAAGGCGGATGAACTGTGCAAACCGTAAGAGTCCCACTGTATTTAGATCCCGTCCATGGGCAGGGATGAGCTGAGACCCCTGATTTATCACGAGGCACACGATTGTTTGAATCGCAACGGGAAAGGATGTGATTCCGATCGGGGTCTGCGAAAAAATATTGCCTTCTTTGCTGCAAGGGCTTGGAATCACGGTTCAGCTGACGATCTATTCGGCGATATTGGCCTTTTTCGTCTCCTTTTTGGCAGGGTTTGGACGTCTGTCGCGGTTTTATCCGCTCCGAGCGGTGTGCACTGTTTTTGTTGAAGTTTTTCGCGGAACCTCTTTGCTCGTTCAATTGTTTTGGCTTTATTTTGTCCTGCCGCAGCTCGGCATCTGGTTGTCGGCGGATTTGGCGGGTTTGCTCGCTCTCGGTCTTAACGCCGGGGCGTATGGATCAGAAATCGTCCGCAGCTCGATATTGGCCGTCCCCAAGGGGCAGATCGAAGCGGCTGTTGCGCTGAACATGACACCGGGGCAGAGGATGCGGAGTGTGATCCTGCCGCAGGCTTTCCGCATCATGTTGCCATCTTTCGGTAATCTTTTCATCGAATTGTTGAAAGGAACCTCTTTGGTTTCCTTGATTACGATTTCTGATATGACATTTCAGGCGACAACCTTGCGGACCAATATGAATCAGCATACCCCTGAAATATTCGGTCTGTTGCTCATCTTGTATTTTCTCGTCGCCTATCCGCTGACGTTGGGCGTGCGTTGGTTGGAGCGCAGACTTTCAACGGGGAGGTCTTAACGTGGGATGGTCTTGGACGTTTACTTTGCAAATTTTACCGCAACTGCTCGATGCCGTGAAGATTACGATTGGTGCGACGATCGTCTCCTATTTGATTGCACTTGTCGGCGGTCTGTTGATCGCCTTTGCACGACGGTCTGAGGTCAAGCTTTTGTCATGGGTGACCGGCGGTTTTATCGAATTTGTGCGCAGCACACCGCCATTGGTTCAGTTGTTCTTCATTTTTTATGTGGCACCTCATTTTGGATTGAGGTTGTCTCCTTTCACGGCTGGTGTACTGGGATTGGGCATTCACTATAGCACCTATCTGTCGGAGGTATACAGGGCAGGTATTGACGCGGTCCCGCGCGGGCAATGGGAAGCTGCCGTCGCCCTCAACTTTTCAAAAACGCAAACGTGGATGCGGATTATTCTCCCGCAGGCCGTCCGGCCGATTGTTCCCGTATTGGGCAACTATTTGATCGTGATGTTTAAAGAAACGCCGCTTTTATCGGCAATCACGCTGATCGAGTTGCTGGGTCAAGCGCAAATTATCGGCTCCAATTCATTCCGCTATTTGGAACCCATTACGCTTGTCGGGGTGTTTTTCCTCATATTGAGTTACCTTTCCTCACTCCTGGTACGCCGCTTGGAATCTTGGCTCCAACTCAATCAAAAAGGATTGATAAACTGAAGGGGTTTTGAGGTGATGCATGTGAAATCGGATCGCATAAACCCAATTGTTCGTTACCGCAAGGTCAGCAAGTTCTATGGCAAAACTCAAGTGTTGCACGAAATCGATTTTGATTTGGCTCCTGCAGAAAAAGTAGCGGTAATCGGGCCGAGCGGGTCCGGCAAGACGACGTTTGCCCGTGTTTTGATGACGTTGGAAAGGCCGACGTCGGGTACGATTGAAGTTGACGGTGAGTTGCTCTGGCACAAAAAAAAGGGCGGGAAGCTTGTTCCGGCTGATGAAAAACATTTGCATCAAGTGCGCGGCAAAATCGGAATGGTGTTTCAGCAGTTTAATCTGTTTCCGCACATGAACATTTTGCGAAATGTGACGGAGGCACCGATCAAGGTATTGGGATTGTCCAAGGAAGAAGCGATCGAGCAGGCCAAAACCATGTTGGATAAAGTAGGGTTGCTGGATAAGATCGACGCATATCCGTCACAATTATCCGGCGGTCAGCAGCAGCGGGTGGCGATTGCGCGTGCGTTGGTCATGCAACCCAAGATCATGTTGTTTGATGAGGTGACGTCTGCGTTGGACCCTGAGCTTGTCGGGGAGGTTCTCGGGGTTATCAAGGAGATTGCAGCGGAGGGCAAGATGGCGATGTTGATCATTACACATGAAATGGGTTTTGCCCGGGAAGTGGCGGATCGGGTTGTTTTCTTTGATGAAGGACGAATTATGGAAGAAGGACCGCCGGAAAAGATTTTTGGTGACAGTCCGAAGAGTCCACGTTTACGTAAGTTTTTGGGCAGTTTTTGTCAGCAGACGATAGAGTCGATGTCCAATTGGAGATGAATGGCAGTGGAACGAAGCGAGAAAGGGAGAATAGATCAATTCATCCGATCTGAACATAGGAGAAAGAGTATACGAGGGGATCAACGGAATTTATAGAGGATGAATCATTATGGTAAATATGGTATTATAAGACAAAGTAAAAATATTAACAATTGATTGTAGGAAACAGTTTATATTGACAATTAAAGACGCCTTATTTCATTTCGATGGAAACGGGGGAACCAAGCGATTGGGGTGAATTCCGGATTGACACCGGAATAGATGTGAAGCATTTCTCATCCATCTTGCCCGCCAGCCTTGTCGGCTGAAGCAGTGAGATCCAAGGGATTTGCCAATTTTGCGCCGGACTGACTTTTCCTGTGCACGAGAAGGCGGATCTGAGTCTTTGACCGCGTACGGATTGCACAAGCACGGACCGGTACAGACTTTTTCCTTGGAATGATGGTTCCTGGGAGAAAGTTTGCACCGGTCTTGTACTTTTTTAATCGGCGATGACGCGCTGTGCGGGACATTTTGGCATGGCGTTGAGCCGTCGGTACCGGGGAGGAGGTGATGAATCTGGAAACCGGGTTGATGAACAAAGTGGCGCTTCGCCAACCACAGGTAGCGGATGGAATCGGGATCTGGAGCCTGGTTCGGGACACCGGAGTGTTGGACGTCAATTCCCCTTACAGTTACCTGATGCTGTGCAAGTTCTTTTCGGATACTTGTGTGGTTGCCGAACAGGAGGGACAAATCGTCGGTTTTTTGTCCGCTTTTCGACCACCGGCAGACCAGCAAACCCTGTTTGTGTGGCAGGTGGCCGTGGCCGAGTCTCAACGGGGCAACGGGTTGGGAAAGGCGCTTCTGAAAGCGTTGATCCGTCGGGACGCTTGCAAAAATGTCCGTTATCTTGAAGCAACCGTTTCTCCGTCGAATCTTGCATCCCAGGCTTTATTCCGGGGATTGGCACGGGATTTTGCAACGTGCTGTGAAGTTTCGGAGTGTTTTCCCGCCCATCTGTTCCCGGGGGGAACTCATGAATCGGAAATGACGTTTCGGATCGGACCGTTTCGGTATCAAACTTAACTGGGGGGATTTGGTGAAAGTTGCGGAGGAATTACATTCACCGTTGAAGGTTTTTGAAGCTTTGGAATCGGAGGTCCGCAGTTACTGCCGGAGTTTTCCGACTGTCTTTGCAAAAGCGAGCGGCTATCAGCTGTGGGATCGGGACGGCCGGGAATATGTCGACTTTTTTGCCGGTGCCGGCGCGTTAAACTACGGCCACAACAATCAACGAATCAAGGCCAAGCTGATCGACTATTTGATGGAAGATGGCATTACGCACAGCCTTGATATGGCGACAGAAGCAAAAGAAAAGCTGCTGGAACGGTTCCATGAGGTCATTTTAAAGCCGCGAAATCTTCACTATAAAGTGATGTTTCCGGGACCGACAGGCACCAATTCGGTGGAAAGTGCGCTGAAGCTGGCCCGCAAAGTAACCGGGCGGGACACAATCATGAGTTTCACCAACGCGTTTCACGGCATGACAATCGGTTCGCTGTCGATTACCGGGAACGAATCCAAGCGAAAAGGCGCGGGCATTCCATTGACGAATTCGATCTCCATGCCGTTTGACGGCTATTTTGGCAGTGAGGCCGACACGGTCAGCTATATTGAGCGTTTTCTCGAAGATAATGGCAGCGGCATTTCTCTCCCTGCAGCCATTATCCTTGAGACCGTTCAGGGTGAAGGCGGCATCAATGTGGCCAGTTTTGAGTGGCTCCGCAACATGGAAGAACTGTGCCGGCGCTGGAACATTCTGTTGATTGTCGATGATGTGCAGGTGGGATGTGGACGGACGGGGCCATTTTTCAGCTTTGAACCGGCCGGGATCTATCCCGACATCGTCTGTCTGTCCAAATCAATCGGGGGATATGGCATCCCGTTGGCGATGACCTTGATCAAACCTGAGTATGATCTGTGGGAACCGGGCGAGCATAACGGTACTTTTCGCGGCCATAACCTGGGGTTTGTCGCTGCGACCGAAGCACTCAGTTACTGGGAAGACGACCAGTTCAGCCGAGAAATCCTGGAGAAGGGAGAGAAAGTCAGACTCTTCCTGGAAATGCTTGCACAACAGTATCCCGAGATGGCAGGGGAAGTGCGGGGAAGAGGGCTTATCCAGGGAATTGAAATCGGAGTGGACGGGTTGGCCGAAAAGATTTGCGCGGCCGCGTTTGAACGGGGTTTGATTATGGAAACATCCGGTCCCAACAGTGAAGTCGTCAAAATCATGCCTCCTTTGACCATTGATGAACAGGGGCTTGAAAAGGGACTGACCGTTCTGGAGGAAAGCTTTGAGCGGTGCAAACAGATGATGTGAAAAAGGAGACAGGTAATCATGATCGTCAAACATCTGAATGACATCATCGGAACGAAAGATGACGTGGACACTGAGACGTGGAACAGCCGCCGTCTGCTTTTGAAAAAGGACGGGATGGGCTTTTCGTTGCACGACACGATTATCAAGGCGGGAACAGAAACCACGATTTGGTACAAGCACCATGTGGAAGCGGTGTACTGCATCGAGGGAGAAGGAGAAATTGAGGTCGTGAAAGACGGCACCGTTTACCCGATTCAGCCCGGAACTTTGTATGCGCTGGACGGTCATGAAAAGCACTATTTGCGTGCAAAGTCCGATATGCGGATGGTTTGTGTGTTTCATCCGCCGTTGACAGGGCGAGAGGTACATGATGAAGAAGGGGTGTATCCCATCATTGAAGAGGAGTCACGGGAGAATCGCCCGAATCCACACCCTGACGAAAGGGCACAAAGGGTGGAACCACAAACCGTTCGGGGGGAATTGGGGAAATGAGCAACTTACAGGGCGGGGTGATGGATCTCTATCCTTCGCGAGTGGATGACAAACCGGTGATTTTGGAACGGAAAGATCCAGTCATTTATACCAAAGATCCCGCAGCAGGTCCGCTTGATGCCGAACAGCTGGAATTTTATCAGAAAAACGGATACCTGTTCTTCGAACGTTTCTTTTCTGAGGAAGAAGTGCGGGAATTGCGCAATGAGCTGAGACGGCTCTGGGATGCGAACCGGGATTCGGATGCGGAGGAAGTGATTCGTGAGCCGGAAAGCCGGGAAATTCGATCGATCTTTGCTGTTCACCGCAACAGCGATACTTTTAAACGGTTATCGCAAAATCAGCGGCTGACAGACATCGTCAAACAAATTCTCGGCAGTGATGTCTACATCCATCAGTCCCGAATCAATTACAAAAAGGGTTTTGCGGGAAAAGAGTTTTACTGGCACTCTGACTTCGAGACCTGGCATGTGGAGGATGGCATGCCGCGTATGCGGGCGTTGAGCTGTTCCATCTCGTTGGAAGACAATTATCACTTTAACGGGCCGTTGATGGTGATTCCGGGCTCCCATCAATATTTTCTCTCTTGTGTGGGCCGTACGCCGGAAAATCATTATCGGCAGTCGCTTCGGAGACAGGAGTACGGCGTTCCGGACCAGGACAGTTTGACCTGGTTGGTGAATCAGCACGGGATTGACGCATTGACAGGCCCGGCCGGTTCGGTCGTGCTGTTCGACTGTAACATCATGCACGGGTCCAACGGCAATATCACCCCTTTGCCGCGGAGCAATGTGTTCTTTGTTTACAACAGTGTGGAAAACCGGTTGGTGGAACCGTTCTCCGGGCAATCACCCCGGCCGGAGTTTATAGCAAGCAGAGAGCGGTAACCGGGAAATGCCTGTGTTAAACGCTTGATTGAGTGACTCCCCTATTACCCCAATTGCTACCTTGGCAGACATCGAGGTCTTGTTTTTGAAGAGGTGTGCCCGCAGTATATTTAAAAGCCGCCGTTCGAACGGCGGCTTTTTTAGGTGATGGATCACATCATTACCAATTCTTCTTCTCCATGTACCGGTAAATCGGGAGCTTTTTCCCCGCTTCTGAACGGATGAACCCAAAGGTGACGTAGCTGTCAGTGGACTCCGGTTCCATTGCCAGGGCAGCCAGGTTGGCCGCTGGCTGGTCCATCGGGATTACCCAGCTCCCTGCGGGGAAGTGGACTGTTTCTATGGTTGTGTCTGTTGTCACATGATACTGCGGGTGACCTTCGTATGATTTGTTGGAAGTCTCCTTCGACCGAACCGTGTAGCTTTCCACGGACAAGACGATCTCTTTCTTCAGCCGTATCATTTTGACTCCGGCATTCCGCAGTCGTTCCACGGCTTCTTCCTGATCCGGGAACAAAAGATAGGCGGTGGGGCGCTCCCGGGTGAGGCCGGGCTTTCCTTTGGTGTGGCTGAACCAGCGAACAGCGATCTCCTTCACCTTGCCCTCGGCGATGTCCACCACCGGCAGGGTGCTGTTGGGGATTTCTGTCGCCTGGCTTACCACCACGATCTCATCGTCATCCCCGACGGTGCGTCCCTTGTCGACGATCTCTTTCCGGGCTTTATCCACGAGACGTTTAATTTCGTCAGCCCGTTGAGCGGTGGTTTCCAGCAGGCTTTCATGGGTGGTCACTTGGGCGGCCACCCGTCGGGGGAAGTTTTCCCGTCCGATTCCAATGCCCCGGGTTTCCACCAAGAAGGAGAGGGAGGGTTTCAGGGCGAAACTGTTGCGGCCGATGCGGGGTTCCGGTCCACCCTCGGTCAGCTCCAATTTTCCGTTCTTTTTTGCTGCCGTGTAGTAATCGCCACTGGAGAATCCCTTTTCCGCCAAGGCTTTCTTGGCCTTCTCGGACATATTATCGGCGAAGGTTCGGATCGGTTTCGGGATATTCAGGTTCTTGCCCGAGAGGATGAGAAGGTCGTGATACTTGAGGGAGCCTTCTTTGCCAATGTCCTTCAGCAGATCGGGTTCGGGGTTGTATTCGTGGGCGTCGATCGCCACTTCAGGTTGCACCCGGTTGAAAAGGGAGTGAATCGCCCGCACTTCCAGCGTGTCGAACTTCAGGTGATCCCGGTTGCCATCAAGGTCGTTCGTCATCTGTCGTTTAAAGGCGTAGGAACCGTCGGGATTGACCCTGGGTACGATGACCACATTGATCTTATCCAGCAGCTTCTTGCCGTAGGGACCAGCCAGCTTCTCGGCCATCACCAACACCGCTTCCCCGGCGGCCGGTTCATTGCCGTGGATCTGTCCCTGCAGCCAGACAGTGGGCTTCTTTTTGACGCCTCCCTTCCGGAAAAAGAGGGCAGGTATCTCCCTTCCCTCCTGGGAGTGTCCGATCACCTCCATTTTCACCCATGGGCTTTTCGATTCCAAACCACGGAGGAAAGCCATCATCTCTTCTTGACTGGTAAACCGTTCCTTCCCTGAGGTGAAAGCGGGGGTGTCAAACCGTTCTTCCGGATCGGGATACAGTTTCAGGACCTTGTCGGGTTGGGAATAACTCTTCCCGTAATATGGCGTCGACGTCTCCGCCTGAGCCACGGCCAGGGACGATAAGGCCAGTACAGCCGCAACGGCCAGGGACAACCACTTCTGAAGCGTCATCAACAAACCCCTCCCAGCTTCTTGCTACTAAAAAAGTCTATTTTTACAATAATTCATTTTTTTGTATGCATTATCCTGTCGTTATACTAAAGATTTTCACGGATGCAAAACCTTTATGTGTGGGAATCAGCCAGATTTTCCCCGGCAGTTTCGACCGGCGGACGTCATATAAAACCGAGAAGAGTCTTTGATCGTATATAAAAAATGAGGAGCACACAGATGTACTCCTCTCCGGGCAATCTGCCCGGTGATAATATGCACCCACCTGTACATGAAACATCCGATGTAAAAACATCTATTCCAGCAGGAAGGTATTTCGTCGATTGGTTTTTGGAATGGTTTATCCCCAGTATTAATTTAATTGTCCCATGTTTCGATGAAGTGTATTGGGGATAAAGAATATGAATGACTCAATTACCAGATGTGCAACCGGCAAAATCCTGCGTAATAGCAAGAAGACGTGATCAGGAAGGATTTACCGTTATCACGTGGAAGTTATTGTTTTAGAGGAGGAGTCCAGGTGCGGGTCGCGTTCCTTTCCTTCGTCATTTGGCGAGGAAAGGAGGTGATGCGTATGACGGAAACGATCGCTTTGCTATCACTATTGTTTCAGGTGATCGGTACGATCAACTTAGTGGTGCAAGTTATCGTTCACGTCGTCACATCACGAAAAAAGTGACCCGTGGGCTGCCGAACCTAGGGGTCACTTTTTCGTGAAACTCAGTGTGTAGAACGCGGCCCATATCGAGGGCTCCTTCTCGCTTACTCATATTATACACACTTTTTACCAAAAAAATCAAACTGAATTTGGATTGCAACGTTGAAGCTCTCAATTCGATTGTGACTTCCCCCCACGGCTTCAGCCGTGGATGCCCGAGCACTCATTTGTCGTCGATCAGGAATGGCGCAAAAACCCCTGGGGATCGACGACAATGTTTCTTTTGTTTGTGCATGAATTTATGATTATTGAGCATTATCACGATCAATAAAGTTGGGGATTTTGCTATAATGAAGAGGCAATGATCGTGTATCGGAGGAGTTTATGAACTACCTATGAGGAATTGAAACATGTACAAAGCGCGTCCTGTTCAAGTTTATGAACCATCTATCAAGGAATTGAAACAGGTATTCGCCGTATGGCATGTTGGTTTCATAGGTGGTTTACGAACTACCTACGAGGAATTGAAACTCATCACCCACACCTCATTTGACGTCGAACCGGAACGGTGTTGGGGAGAGGGGAAATCCTCTTTTTTTGTGTCTTGTTTTGACTCAACTTCAGTATAAAGTTAAGTCTTGCAGGTATTCATCCATTCGTGAGGGTGAAATTAGAGAACTGCTAACAAGAGGTAGGGTGAGCGGATATACAGGACATCATATCATCAGTTTTGAGTAAGTGGAGCAATGTAATGACCAAGAGTGGTTTTACAGTCGGTCCAACAGATGAACATGTAATCAATGAGATAAAAAGATCACTGCATCTTAGTGAGAAACTCTTAAGTTGGTATAGAAAATGTGCACCGAGAATAGAGGAGTTGGATTTTGGAGGTAATCCCATTCATTTGTATGAACCGGAAGAGCTGGTTGATTTACAAATAAATTTTAGCCACGATTTGTATTGTATGAAGAAGAATCCTGACTGGAAAGAGGATTGGATTGTAATCGCTGATAAAGGTTTGGACCCTTTCATTTTTGATCAGAAAACAGAGAAGATTTATCATGCATTGCATGGGCAGGGACATATCCGTTTAAGAGAAATTGCACCTTGTTTGGAGGATTTTATTGAGACTTTGAGTATACTTACCGAGATTTGTTATCTCAAGTATCATGGTCAGTTTCTGAATGATGGCTGGGAATTCGACAAAAAGATCTTGCAGGAAATTGAGGGAAAGTTGAGTACTTTCCTGCCCAAGGAATGTGTGAAAAATTGGGTAATGATTTTGGAGTGAAGTATGAACTGAATAGGGGACCCAATCGCAATCCTAATATTAACTGAGAGATGGCGTTTCCAATGTCAGTAACACCACACCTTTCCGGGGCAACTTTTTTCCAAAAAACATTGTAATCGGCATTCCAATAAGCGCAGGATCAAAAAACGCAGAGAAGATACGCTTTGTTGCGAAATTCGGGAAGCGTCGGCCAAAAGTAGATGAAATGGTTTCGATTGTTTATCCAAACTCGTTGCAAATTTGGCCTGCTTCTATCCAGCTCCTCAATAATGGATTCGTTTACGGCGGTTAGCCGCTTTTCCCGGATGGAGCGCTCGGTTGAGCAATGGATCATCTTCATTGGTAAGAATCTACCGCTCCTATTTTTCTCCGTTTATGGTACGTCGGATTAAAGTAAAAGGGTAGGCATCCTATTGATGTCCTACCCTTAGGTGTTTTGATATCAGTGGGAATAGAGTTAATTCAATTGGCTATCTGGCTTTCAAATAGTGATGGGCACATGGATGATGCGATTCTGAACACTGTTGGTGGTTGATTGGTTATGGGGCTTTTTGGCAGTTCAAACACTTCACACAGGGTCATAAAACCAAATCGAAACAAGATCAACCACATATCTTTTCTTGATGACAGGCCGCCTTTAGGCGGCTTTCTTTTATGAAACGACATTCTAATAGAGTTGGAAGATTTCGATACTTCATATCATAGGTAGTTCATAAAGTTGTAGACGACGCGTTTCGGTGTCACGTCGGAATCTTTGGGTTTCAATACCTCTAGGTATCTTAGAAACTCGTAGGGTGGTCAAACATCGCTGGAACAGTTGGTTAGTTTCAATACTTCATAGGGATCTCAGAAACGTTTTGGCCGCGTATACATTTGGTTCATCATGTGGTGTTTCAATACCTTATAGGGTAGCTCAGAAACGATATGCCGATGAGTAGGACGTGCGAAAATCATATGGGCTTCAATTCCTCATAGGTAGTTTATAAACCCCTCAGATGCACGTTAATTGCCTCTTCATTATAGCAGAATTTCCATCTTTATTGATCGATAACACCCGATAACCATAAATTCATGCACAAACAAAAGAATGATTGTCGTCGATCCCCAGGGGTTTTTGCACCACTCCTGATCGACGACAAAAGAAACTCTACACACAAGAGGAACGGTTGTTATGTTTATCAGGAGTACTGTTATGAAAGGCGGGATTGCTTTCAGAGATCAATAGCATTTTGAAGGATGAAGCTGCTCTGCGTTAGGCTTGGTATATTCTTTTTGATTCGTTGGATATCATGAAATGCACATAAACATCCGATGCAAATCTACATGTTTACTTCTACTCAAGCCGGATAATGGCATCAATCGGTTTTTTTCCAGCTATTGATTTATTTGTCCCATGTTTCGATGAAGTGTGTTGAGGATAAGGAATATGAATTACTTCAATTACCAGATGTGCAACCGGCAAAATCCTGTGTAAGACAAGAAGACATGATAAAGCCATTTGTGTATATTTATCAGACGATCCGCGAAATCCACTTCCAATGGGAGCATTAGCAACGCCCCCGTGCTGATCATCACAATGAGTTGTCCGATGGAACCTGTTCAGATACGACTTGTCTTCACCGGAAAACAAATGAAGCCGATCGTTTATATCTTTTGATATAATAACATGTCGGGAGGAGGATAGAACGTGGGAAAAATAATGAATTATCTAACTGAGATAATGAATATGAAACAAAAAGCATTGGATGTCATTGATCGAAGCGGGCTTCCCGCAGATGTTTGCTCTGTTTTGAAAAAAGATCTTAGGTATTCCATTCAAATCAAAACCGAACGTGTGAAAAACGGTGAAAGTCTTCCGATTGGCCAAACGAAATTTGGAGGGGTTCCGCATTTACCTGATCATATCGAGTGGCCGATGTATCATGATCAATACATTCCGTTCTTCTGTCAGCTTAATTTAGCAGAAATTGCGCCTTGGGATTTTGAAAATCGGTTGCCCAAAAAGGGCTTGTTATATTTCTTTGATACCCAAGAACCCGGTGAAGGGTATAACGTCATTTACTATGATGGGGATATCCAAAACCTGAAACCCCGTTATCTGAAAGATGAATCTATGATATTTGAATGGGGCGAACCTTACCATGAGTGTAAAGTTTCTTTCGCTCCGGCATGGATGTTAGCAACATATCCTTCCGCCGAATTTGATCTCGCATTGGAAAGACATGGTATTGATGACTCGCTTGATGTATATTGGAAAGCAACGGATGAACTGGATCATTTAACCCCGGATTTTGAACATCGAATTTTTGGCTATCCGTACATGGGTTATTCCGGTACTGATGACAGAGAAACACTGCTGCTGGAAGTAAGTTCGAATGATGAGATGGATTTGACCATTTGGGATGCTGGATTGGCTCAATATTTTATGCCTGTTACGGACCAAAAACCTTTCTGTGAGTTTGATAAGGTAGAACGAGGTATTTACTCCTCATAAGAGGTTAAATAAGGGACCAGGGTACATGCCCATCAGGCTTAGAAAAAAGTGATCCCAAAACGAAAAGGGGCAATGTTACAGATCCGTAATCACTTTGATTGGTTGATTAGAGGAAGGAGCCCGCCGTTGAAAATCGGAGTACTCAAAAATATGCTGGAAAAACGTGGGGTTTTGCAAAAACTTTCTCCCTTAACCGGTCAAGAGATTGAGGGGATTCGTAGAAATTTTCCTGGTATTCCGGAGGACTATCTGTCTTTTTTGGCAGAGTGTGGATATGGAGAGTTGGGAGTGTTTCTCTATAGTGGCCCGATAAAAGCAAACGAGATGTATGATTATGAAGAGTTGAAAGAAGAAGATCCCATCGAGTATGAAAAGTGGGAGCAAACATGGTTGATTGGAGACTATGGAATGGGGGATGCTTTCGGATACTGCATTCAAAATGGAAAGTATCATCTCGTAGATGTAGATCATGTCTCCTTGGAGATACAGGAACGATCGACCGATTTCTGTACGTTTCTGACTTCTTTCGTATCCTCAGACAATGCAGACGCAAAATGATCGGGAATGAAACAAAATAACGCTGATCGAAGTAAGAAGACTTTCCCACAAGATGGAGTTAGCTACCAGATAAAAATGATGATTACGTCGGAACACACGAACAGGCCGACAAAGTATGTATCCTCCGTCGCTTCATTCTTGGGAAATTCTCTTGATGAAGAAACGGAAAACCGGATTCTTCGGTTCGACAGACACGATTGATTTGATGATATATTTTTCTGGTGATCATAGAGAACGGGTTAAGATTACGCTGGCATCTCATTTGGATATGGATGAGCTCACATTGTACGAGCGCGAGATAAGAGTGGATAAATATATATCAGAAAATATGAAGAGGGCGCGTATGTGATGGAGGAAGTACTCCTTCAGCCACCCATTTTCAATGGTGGATCAGGTGATGCGGTTTTTCCGCAAGATTGTCTGTCGTCGATCAGGAATGGTGCAAAAACCCCTGGGGATCGACAACAATCATTCTTCTGTTTGGGCATGAATTTATGGTTATTGGGCATTATCGATCGATAAAGATGGGAATTCTGCTATAATTAAAAGGCAATGATCGTGTATCGGAGGGGTTTTTGAACTACCTATAAGGAATTGAAACTCCAAGAACCGAACGTCGTCGGCCACAACCTCCGTGACGTTTATGAACTACCTATAAGGAATTGTAGAACCGGAAAAATGTTGAGGGAGAGGGGTACCCTCTCTTTTTTGTGTGGATGTTTTGACTCGAGTCAGTATAACTCTGGATCAGGTTGATAGGCGGGGAGAAAAAATAGATGCCTAAAAAGGTAAATTTCTGGAGCTGAGAGGGTGATAGAAACAGAAAAAGCCCAGCAATACACTGGGCAAGTAAAATTCACACGTGGTGTTTATTTCCTTTTGCTATCTTAAACATTGTAACATGCAGTGTCTGTATCCTACTGAAGCGGTGTCTCCGGGGAGGTTTACCGTTTTTCCAGCGTCATATGTTTGGATAGGAGCTTTGTCTCAAATAAGAGAAAATTGCCATCCGCTTGGTCTGACTTGTCACCGCTCACCGTTCACCGAGAAAACATTCCAGCCTCACGGTTTTACTTGCCCCTAGGAACGGGCTTCTCTTGCAATCTCTTCCCAGGTGATACCTTTTTTTCGCTGAAGATTGCTGATCACTTCCTCATCAAAGTTCAGGAGACAAACAGTGAAATCCTCTATCCGGAGAAGTGGTTTCTCGTTTTTCAAAAGCTCAAAGCTCCATAGTAACGGTCGATACCCTTCGGATGGATCATCCAAATACTTGTAGAACAAATTTCTGTTTTTTTGGTTGATGGGTCCGTCCACCTGAATACTGTTCTCCATCCCTTCCCACGGTCGAATGGTGACTTCAGACAGGCTTGCAAACTCATTTTTTCCCGTCATCAGGGGATTGTTCGGATCATATTCATTTTGAGCGCCCGGAAAAAAAACACGGAACCTCGTACACTCCTCCAAGTAGAAGTCAAAGATTTGAATCCAGTTTTCATAACTTGGGATATGGGAAATGACCAAACGATCGCTCATTCAGTTTCACCCGGCTTTTCAATGGAGTTAGTTAACAGTCGGGAGATCTTGAATCTTGTTCAAGTCTAATTGAAAATGCTTTTTCAGATATTTTTCAAATTTATCTTTCTTTTTACAATCTTTATGATTGGCGTGGCTCTCGTCGAAAGGTATGACTGGAACAGAATCGCCTGGCACGATGAGATCAGCAACGATGATCGCAATAACCCCCCCTACGTTCACGAGGAGTTTTCAACTCTCAAGTTCAACTATACTTGCGACCGTCCGTTAGGAGTAGAAGGAGCGAAAACCGATTTTGGTGGGGATGGAGTTAATTCAAGTGGCAGTTAGCTATCAATGGAACATTAAGGAGTATCGACGTGGATGATGTGACCCTGAATACTGTAGGTACATTGATTGGTTATGGATCTTTTCGGCTGTTCAAACACTTTACACAGGATCAAAATACGAAACTGAAACAAGATCAACCACATAGGACAGGCCGCCTTAGGCGGCTTTCTTTTATACCTCGTACCTTATAGGTAGCTTAGAAACGTGGGAACAACAGGGAGAAAGTAGCGTACATTAACAAATTTTAATGCCTAATATAGGTAGCTCAGAAACTCGACAATTTCCGAAAACAGTGGAGGAAGAAGAGTCTGTTTCAATACCTTATAGGTAGCTCAGAAACCCCTCCGATGCACTATAATTGCCTCTTCATTATAACAGATTCCCCATCTTTATTGATCAACGATGCTCGAAAAACATAAAATCATGCACAAATAAAAGAATCGTTGTTGTCGATCCCCGAGGGTTTTTGCACCACTCCTGATCGACGACAAAAGAGACTCCCAAAACAAAAGGAACGGTTGCTATGTTCATCAGGGATTCCGTTATTATAATTTTATGAAATGAGGGAGATGAAATTGCTGTAAGCAATCGATGGCACCCGGAAGGGATGAAATGCTCCGTGTTAAAAAATTGTATATAAAAAATAACGGGACGCTCAAGCTCCCGTTAATTCAAAAAATCTTATCCGCTTCTTGGGTCTCCCATGGTTGGAGAAACATCAGCAATAGTTGATGGGTTTTTGGGGATGGAAGAGAATGTTAGCCCTAAACTTAGTAGTAGGGCTATGGTGAGGATTATTTTACAAAATCTCATGGTAACCTTCCTCCTCACTACGCTCTTCTAGAGTGGCTGCTACTTCATACATATTTTGCAAGTAGTTGACGAATTCCTCTTTGTTTTGGTCTTTTTTCAAACTCGTGAGGCGGAAGAGAGCTTTGTACTCAAGAACTTTATTACGATGGTTTCTGGTCAGCTTCAAAGCCTGACTATAAAATTTATTTGCTCCTTCCATTCTTTCCTGTTTTTTTAGATAATCTCCCATTACTAATAATGCGAAAAATCGAGGGATAACAGTAGCCTTTTCACTTAAATTTACCGCCTTATTGAGTATTTCTTCAGCTTTTTGTGACGCTTGTTTGTTGATATAGACCAAGCCCAGCATTGTATATGCAGGGACCAGCACGTTGATGGAGGAATAGTTTTCTAAGTTTAATGCGGTTAGGAGACAAGTCTCGGCTTTGTCCCAGTCTTTTTGATACAAATAGATGCTGCCCAATATTGCCCAAAAATTAAATAGGACATCTACTTTTCCATTGAGTCTGGCCTTCTCAATTCCCTCTTTTGCAAATTTGATTGCTTGATCATACACTTTCATCCGCTTTAATAAATTTGACTGAAGTTCATAAAGATGAAGAGCGGGGGAGGTGTCCATTCGATCAATATGCTCCCACATATTTTGCACAATTTGCATTGCTTCCCCCAGACGTCCCATCTTCTCGAGGTAGGTGGCTTGGTTTAAGGCGATGGTAAATTTGAGCTGAGGACGCTCACCCTTTTCTTCATAGGCATCTGCGGCTGACTCAGTGTAATGGAGGGCTTGGTTTAGATCACCTTGATGATAGTAACAAATTCCCAGTTCGTTAAAACTGAGTGCTTCAAAGTTTTTCTTTTTGTTTAGTCCTCTGCTGGAAAGTCGGATGGCGTTAAACAGAGAACGTTCCGCTTTTGAAAACTGGGATTGTTGAATCAGACATCTTCCCCTTATGTAGTGTACATAGGGAGCGTACGGGTGGTCATCCTCTACTTCAATCGTATTCAGCACTTGCATAATCTTGTGTGTGTCGACATATCCGATTTGGGACTCCAGTGAAAGTAATCGGAGATATAAATGCTCTGCTTTCTCATCTTCCCCCGCCAACAACTCCGGAATTTGGTCCAATGACAGCCCCAGCTTCTTCAACAGATACATCACTTTCTCTGCATTCACATGCGGGACCCCACGCTCGATGTTACTGACGGTTGCCGGAGAGATGTTTTCGTCAGCGAGATCTTCCAAACGCAACCCCTTTCCTTTTCTTACTTTTCGGATAATAGAACCGATTTGAATGAGATCAAGTTCTGGCATCATTTTCTCCTCCTGTCATTTTCCTCTATATCCTGACGTGTTTATCATACTATGAATGGACATTGATTGGAATATGTAATTTAGACTAATTTATTTAATTTCAGTGTGATCGGATGTAAAATCATAAAAAATGAGCCGAATTACGATTGGTCCGTCGTAATGATTCAATCGGGCAGGCACAATTTTAGTTGGGAAAGTGTGGAGTGAACGGGACAAGACAAATCCGTTAATTCATTCATGTGGAGAGAACCATTTTGTGATCAATCAATCTTGGACCTGTGGGAAACCTGTATAATTGTCAAAGATGCAACTCCGCCAGGACGATCCTACAAAAGGATCATGATACACACAATGACCTCTTTTTTTGTCCCTAACGGATCATGGGCACAAAACACACGCGGTTGATTCCACTTTTTCAAAGGTATACACTCAGGGTGATCGCGATCGAGTCTTTCGGGCCATGTGTTGTCCGAGCTGGATTGCCTTTTTTGATACCCGTATCACTGGGATCATTCTACCGGGGTGTGTCTGGTCATTTGATCATGTTCCCGGGTGAGCGATTGCCCCGGTTTGGCCGAGCGAAGGCCCGGAAAGAACGCAGGGATGGTTTCGCGGGCAATCCCACCAGGCGTGTCAGGTCATTCCGTAAGGGAGCAATGTTTTCCCAGGCGAGCGACTGACCAAGCCCTGACTGAGCGAAGACACGGGAAGCGCAGGATGGAAATCGCGGGCCATTTCCGCAAAGCGAAGCGTACTTTGCCCGCGACCTGCGCTGACCGGGTCGGAGCGGTCATCATCTGCATCCCTGCAGGGCGCAGGTGGAGTGAGCCGGGAAAGCAATGTGGACAACACCAGACACACTCTAGGCAAAGCGTACTTTGCCTGCCCGTGTCCCGCGCTCGGGATCGGAGTGATCATGATCTTCTTCCTTGCAAGGTGCAGATGAAACGAACCGGGAAAACAATGTGGACTGTATTCACCAGACACGCCCTGATACATCTGGGAGGTGGAGCATTTGTCGATCCAATCGCTTTCTGATGCGGCAATCCTGTACAACGGGGTGAAGATGCCGTGGTTGGGACTGGGCGTCTGGCGGGCGCAAGAAGGCGGGGAAGTGGAGAACGCGGTGAAGACGGCGATTCGGATTGGTTACCGCAGTATTGACACGGCGGCGATGTACGGCAATGAGGCGGGCGTGGGCCGAGCCGTCCGGGAGTCGGGTGTGCGGCGCGAGGAGTTGTTTATCACCACCAAGGTGTGGAACACCGATCAAGGGTATGATTCGACATTGGCCGCGTTTGAGGCCAGCCTCCAGCGGCTGGGGATAGACTACGTCGATCTCTACCTGATTCACTGGCCGGTGGCGGGCAAGTACAAGGAGACGTGGAAAGCGCTGGAGAAGATTTACCGTGATGGGCGCGCACGGGCGATTGGGGTGAGCAACTTCCAAGTTCACCATTTGGAGGATTTGATGGCGGATGCCGAGATCAAGCCAATGGTCAATCAGGTGGAGTTTCATCCGTATCTGACCCAGGTGGAACTGCGCGAATACTGTTCTCAACACGGCATTCAGGTGGAAGCATGGCGTCCGCTGATGAAGGGCGAAGTGGCCAATGTGCCGGAAATCCGCGAGTTGGCCGTCAAATACGGCAAGACACCTGCGCAGATCGTACTTCGTTGGAACCTGCAACACGGGGTGGTCACGATTCCTAAGTCGGTAAGTGAGTCCCGCATCCGTGAAAACGCGAATCTGTTTGATTTTGAACTGTCCCAGGAGGACATGGCCAAGCTGGATGGACTGAACCGGAATCAACGCTTCGGTCCCGACCCGGACAATTTTGATTTCTAGAGCGTGTGAGGTAAATCCGTGAGAGATAAAGCTTTCCCGGGTGAGCGATTGCCCCGGTTTGGCCGAGAAAGGCCCGGAAAGAACGCATGGATGGTTTCGCGGGCAATCCCACTAGGCGTGTCTGGTCATTCCGTAAGGGAGTAATGTTTTCCCAGACGAGCGACTGACCAAGCCCTGACTGAGCGAAGACTCGGAAGCGCAGGATGGAAATCGCGGGCCATTTCCTCAAAGCGAAGCGTACTTTGCCCGCAACCTGCGCTGACCGGGTCGGAGCGGTCATCATCTGCATCCCTGCAGGGCGCAGGTGGAACGAACCGGGAAAGCACCGTGAACAACACCAGACACACTCTAGGCAAAGCGTACTTTTCCTGCCCGCATCCTGCGCTCCGGATCGGCCATGATCGACTTTCTGAGAGGGTGCAGGTGGAGCGAACCGGGAAAGCGATAGGGGAAATGTTGATCAGCCCATGCATGCACTGGGTTATCCCAGACGGGGTTGGTTGGGCGAGCCGTTGGCCTGATCTGGAGCCAACGGCGTTTTATTTTTGATTGAAAATTGATATTTCCCTGTGTTGTGTAATGCAAATATCAAAATGTAAAAATCATACCGACCAGGCGCGGTTTTGATAGCGTTTACAATCATTGCAACCCATCAGGTGTAAAGGTTTTTGTATGATTCGTTTATGTTTTATTAAAGGGGTTGATTGTCGTCTGGGGATGATTTACAAACAGAATGTGGATGGAATGGTCTTCCATCTCAGACGGAAAGAAACAATCGAATCGTGGAGGAGAGAACCGTGGGAGAAAATCGGTTTGGTGTTTCCATCGGGGTGGTGGGTGGCGGTGCCGCCTGCGTTTCATTGGTTCATTACCTGGTGGACAAAGGGGTTCCCGGTTCATTTGATGTGACCGTTTTTGAAGCAAACCGACCTGTCGGCCCCGGACTGGCGTACCAGCAGGATACCGATATATTGCGGATGAACCGGATGGCTCGGACCATGTCCGTTTTGGCGGAAGATCCGGAGCATTTCTGGAAGTGGTTGTCTTCCCACCCGTATTATGCCCCGTTGTATGAGGGAACAGACGATTACCTGCCGCGCAGTTTATTCGGCGCCTATTTGCAAGACGTATTTGAACAAACCCGTCGGGTGGGGCTGAAAAAGTCCATATCTGTGGAAGTGGTCAAAAAGGAAGTCATTCACCTGTACAAACGGGATCGGTACCGCTTGATGACCCGTGACGGGGAAACCCATGAGTTTGACATTGTTATCCTCTGCATCGGCCATCCCTCGTCCATTGATCATTTCAATCTTCGCGGAAACGATCGTTATGTGCATCACCCCTATCCGTTGTCCCCTGCAATCTCCGTAATCTTCCGAAATGACCGTGTAGCCGTTCTGGGTTCCAGCTTGACGGCCGTGGACGTTGCCATCGCTTTGCAAAAACAGGGTCATGCCGGCGAAATCCATCTGCTGTCGCGAACGGGCGAGCTGCCTTCCGTCAGAAGTGAATTTGCGCCTTGTCAGTTGAGATATCTGACACGGGAAGCCATGGTCGGTATCCTTCAAAAACGGGGTGTTATCCGATTGCGGGATATCATCCGTCTCTTTCGCAGGGAGCTTCGTCCATACGGGGAAGATTGGCGCGATGTACTTTTTCCGCACTCCCGGAAACGCTCCCCGGTAGAATGGTTGAAACGGGAATTGGATGCCGCCCGGAACAAGCGGAGATGGCAATCGGTATTGGCGGCAGCCAATGAGATCATCGAGGAGTTTTGGCTGTATCTGGATGAGGCGGACAAAAACCGGTTCATGCGGGATTATCACCGGTTGTTCATGGCGCGCAGGAACCCCATGCCTGTTCGGAATGCGGTAAAAATCCACCAAATGATGCAACAGCGTCAGCTGACCGTCAAAGGCGGGTTGAAACACATGGACGCATTGAGTGACGGCACTTTTTTCGCCCAGTTCGACGGGGGAGAGATCAAGCGGTACGACTGGGTGATCAATGCGACCGGTTCAAGCCGAAATCTGGAGCTGGCCAGTTGTTCCGGTTTGTTGTTGTCCTTGCTGCACAACGGCTATGCCCGCCGGCATGCTCACGGCGGGATCGACGTCGATTTCCAAACGGGGGCCGTCGTGGATCAGCAAGGGCGGGCGGATCTTCGACTGCGGGCCGTGGGACACATCACATGCGGCACTTACTACTATACCGGTTCGCTTGAGCTGATCGCCAAACGGGCGGAGCAGATGGCGGCGGAAATTGTCGATCTGTTGGCGCGCTCGGGAAAAATCGCAGAACTCGTGTAGGAAAGGGAAAACATCATGAACCGAACGAAAACTCGTCCCCAACCGCTGATGTTGATGTTGTTGATCGCGCTGGTTTGTCTGCCCCAGGCGTCAATCGGTTTGTATACGCCGTCGTTGCCCAAGATGACGGCTTTCTTTCATACGACCCAGTCTCAGGTTCAGCTGACGATCAGCCTGTACGCCGTGGGTTACGCCGTTTCGGTGCTGGTCTGCGGCATCTTGTCGGACCGATTCGGGAGAAAGCCGATTCTGATCGTCGGCATGACGATGTATACGGTGGCCACGGGCGTGGCGCTGTTTGCCCAATCGATCGTGACCTTGATCGTCTGCCGATTTTTCCAGGCGCTCGGTGGCTGTTGCGGTACGGTGATCGCTCGCCTGATCACCAAGGATGTGTACCAAGATCATGACCAGATCCGCGTGCTGACCTGCCTGTCGACGGCAATTGCCGTGACACCCGCGGTTGCCCCGGTGGTGGGGGGAGCGTTGGAAACTTTGTACGGTTGGCATCTCTCCTTCGCTGTGTTGTTGGTTCTCTCCGTCTGTATGTTGGTCGTGATGTGCTTCGGTTTTTCGGAGACACATTTGAATCGTAACCATCAGATCAACCTGCGAACCGTTTTTCGATCCTACGGTTATCTCCTGACCAACCGTTACTTTTTGGCATACTGTTTGGCCCTCAGTCTGGCTTGGTGCGCCTATTTTTCTTTTATCAGCTATTCCCCGCATGTTTTGCAGCATTTGTTGGGGGTAAGCCCTGTTTTTTACGGTGTGTGCTTTGCTTTGGTGGTTGTCGGCTATATCACCGGTACCACGTTGACCCGAAAATTGTCGGGAAAATGGGGACTGGACAGGATGATTCTGTATGGCAGCATTTTGAGCGTGGTTGCTTCCCTGTTTCTGTTCGTGGTCAACACCTTTGTCGGATTGTCTGTCGCCGGCATTGTGCTGCCCATGATGGTGGTGATGATCGGGGTGGGGGCGATTTTTCCGGCTTGCCATGCAGCCGTCATGCGACCGTTTCCTGCGATTGTCGGTACGGCATCCGGTTTGTTTTTTTTCATACAGATGATCTCCGGTGCTTTGTGCAGTTTCATCGTGGATCAATTTGAAGGTCGAACCCAGTTGCCCATGGTATCGGCGATTTTGCTCTCCAGCTGTTTGTTGTTTGTCAGTTTTTATTGGTTGGGTTGGAGAAAACAGGATTCGGAGGTTCGTACGGCCGCATGAAAACGCTCCACGGCATCGCAGTGGAAGTTTGATGTGGAAAAAAGGCCCGGTTCCCTGTCTGGGAGCCGGGGTATTTTTGTACGGTATTTTGGAGGGACAGAAGGAGCAACGATCGACCAAGCTGACAAGCTGATTTTTTCTTTGGAGAGGAAAATCGTTTTTGACATTCCGCTTGCGTCCCTGGAAAGCGGACGTACGGGAGGGACCGGTTCGTCCCAGCCCGATTTGACTTCAGCGTTCGTCACGGTAAAAAAGATCAGCTCCAGATCTCCCCATCGCTCGAATTCATTTTGTCGGGATAACGCTTGAATCACCATTTTATACTGTCCGGGTTCCAGTTCGCTGAAGTTGTGTTGAAACCGCTTCGTTTCTCCTTTGGTCAGCTTCCCTTTGAATAATGGTGTTTTCTCCCATTCTTCCATCGTTGCATCAACCGGATTACGCAGTCGGTTCAATTGATAAGTGAGCGTTACATCCTTGTCTGTTTGTTTGGTTAGCAAGAGGTTGACCGTCACGGTACCGGCGGCTTTCTTGTTATGTACTTTGACATTTTCCAATTTTGCCGTTATGCGGATGTTCTCCGGAGGATGGGGGTGAATTTCCCGTGGAGATCCTGCGAGAAATGCAAGTCCGTATATCAACGGAATCATGATGGAAAAAAGAATGATCATCAACTTTTTCATATGATTCCTCCTGTAAATGTCAAATCCGCTCTTTTCCGTCATGATAAAGTGGTTCAAATCCATTGTAAATCATCAGCTCATTTTCACCGGCTCTTTCCTCGAAAAACAGGAAGTGGGAACCTGTGGGTGGAAATATATTGAAAGAAGAGGATCAAGGTGAAAGGGAGCGGAGATGTGCCGATGAACAAGCGCGATTGGTTGGCCGTTTTCTGCGGATCGGCGATGTTCATGCTGATCATTGCAGGGATATTTCTTTTGGTGATCGGGTTGGTTCCTGCGTTGGTCCTGCATGAGCAGACGGTGGCAGGCGGTATGAAGGAAGCATCCGAGGATATGGTGCAGTTGTTGTGGAATTCACCGGGAAGCGTCGTCTGGCAGATCGGCACTTTGCACGTGGTAATCGGGGTCGTGGGTTTATGGTGGGTTCGCCGGGTCCTGGGTGTTGATCGGCAGCAGGACAGGGACCAGAAGATGTGAACGGAAGTACATGCGATGGGTTCGATCACCACATGGGGAACCAAGATCGGAAAGCCACGGGTTATGTTGGGCGGTCGGTCAGGCTGAAAAGGAAGAAAGGAAATCCCCCGAACATGATGTCCGGGGGACGAGACATCAAACCCGCGGAATTTGTCAAAACGACTTGAGGACGTTTTCCGGTTTTCCCTGTCAGCTCTGCGTGCCATGGGGAGTCACTTTTCGCTCCAGCAAACGGAACATCAGATCGAATGCCATGGCCAACAATGCGGCGGGAATGGCGCCGGCCAAGATGAGATTGTTGTCATTCATGCTCATGCCACGGACGATCAGATCACCCAATCCACCGCCGCCGATAAAGGCGGCCAGTGCTGCCAAGCCGACGGTGAATACGGATGCGGTGCGGATTCCGGCCATGATAATCGGGAGCGAAAGCGGTAATTCCACCATCCACAGGATCTGCCGGGAGGTCATGCCCATCCCTTTGCCCGCATCGATGACGGAGCGATCGACTCCGAGGATGCCGGTGTAGGTGTTCCGGATGATGGGCAGGAGCGCGTACAGGGTCAAGGCGACGATGGCCGGAGTTTTTCCGATCCCGAACAACGGAAGCATGAAGGCCAGCAGCGCAAGACCCGGAACCGTCTGAATCAGTGCGGCCAACCCGATAATCGGTTCCGCGATCCACCGGTAGCGGGTAAGGATGATACCCAGCGGTACCGCAACCAGGATGGCGATCAGCATCGCCACACCGGACAGGTAAAGATGATCAATGAAGGCCACCCAGATGTCCGTTTTCCGACTGATGATCGTTTCCCACAGGCTCATGTTGTCACGCTCCCTTCCGATTGATGATGTGTCCAGTCGGCCAGTCCGCGCATCATACTGCTGCGGGTGACGACGCCGATCAGCCGTTTCCCCTCCACTACGGGTATGGCGTTTTGTTTACCGTCCCGGAACACTTCGGCCACCTCGTTCACCGGGGTGTCGATCGTGAGGATGGGAATCTCCGTTTCCATGATGTCTGCTACCGTGCAATCTTCCTGTTCGTAGTGCTGATCCACCCGTTCCAGGGTGACGCTGCCCAGCAGTTGTCGTTGGTTGTCAATGACGAACAAGCTGTCCACTTTTTTCTCTTTCATGATGCGGAACGCTTCGGCCAATCCCCGTTTGGGCGAAACGGTAACCGGAGACTGATGCATCAGGTCCCGTGCCGTCGGAACGACCGACCCTCCGTTCAACCGTTCCTCACCGATAAATCCGCGTACGAAGTCGTTGGCCGGTCGACGCAGGATGCGGTCGGGGCTGTCCACTTGCACCAGCTTGCCGTTATTCATGATGGCGATCCGACTGGCGATCCGGATCGCTTCGTCCATGTCGTGGGTGACGAACACGATGGTTTTGCGGATCGACTCCTGCAGGTTCACCAATTCCTCCTGCAATTGTTCCCGACTGATCGGGTCGAGCGCGCTGAACGGCTCATCCATCAGGATAATGTCCGGCTCACCCGCCAGTGCCCGGATGACGCCGACGCGTTGTTGTTGCCCCCCGCTCAGCTCCGACGGGTACCGGTCCTTGTATGTTTCAGGGTCCAGACCGACCAAGTCCAGCAATTCGTTTACCCGTTTTTCGTAACGATCGGGATGCCATTTTTTCAGCTTGGGCACCAAGGCGATATTTTCTTCGATGGTCATGTGGGGAAACAGGCCGATCTCTTGGATCACGTACCCGATATTGCGTCTGAGTTCAACCGGGTCGATCCGGGAGATGTCCTCCCCGTCGATCGTGATCGTACCGCTCGTCGGTTCGATCAGCCGGTTGATCATGCGCATGGTCGTCGTTTTCCCGCATCCGCTGGGGCCAATCAGGACGAGTAATTCCCCTTTTTGGATTTCCAGATTCAGATTGTCGATGGCAACCGTTCCATCCTTGTATCGTTTGCTTACATGTTCAAAACGAATCATGTTTTCCTCTCCTTTCCAATTCCCTCTCCTTTCCAGGCGATTCGCACCGTCATCCCCATTTCAGCGGATGCCTGTACGATCAACGGGGAATCAGTCCCTTGGATTTCAGAAAATCCCGTGCCGCCTCCTGCGGCGTTTTTCGTTTGCTGTTCACTTCGTCGTTCATTTTCATCATGTCGGGAATGGTGATTTTGCCGGCCAAGCCGTTCAATGTTTTTTCCAGGCCCGGGTTGGCGCGCAACACTGCTTGACGCACTACCGGCGCCGCGTCGTAAGGAGGAAAATATTTCATGTCGTCCTCGAGAATCTTCAAGTTCATCTGCTTGATCCGCGGATCGGTGGTGAAAGCGGTGATCACGTCGACATTCCCGTTGGCAACCGCTTTGTACATCAGATCCTCATTCAGCGTCACCTTTTTGCCGAAGGACAGACCGTACATTTTGGTCATACCGTCATACCCGTCTTTGCGCTCGAAAAAAGTGGCCGGTGCACCGAAGGAGAGTTGGGGGGCCAACCGTTTCAGGTCGCTTACTTTGGTGATGTGCAGTTGTTTTGCTTTGTCCGCCCGCAGCGCCAAGGCATACGTGTTGTAAAAGCCCAACGGTTTCAGCCAGATGCTGCCGAATTGGGTTTCGTAACCTGATTTGGTTTGCCGGTAGATATACTGGGGAGTCATTCCCGGCTTGTAAGGCTTTTTGAGGATCGCCTGGTAGCCAGTGCCGGTATACTCTACAATCGCGTCGATTTCCCCTTGCTTGAGGGCTTGGACCAGGATCGCTTCCGTGCCCAAACCTTCGCGTACTTGTACGTTCATATCGGTGTGGGCTTTCAAATATTCGCCCAAGATGTGGGCCAAGATCCATTGCTCCGTCCAGTTTTTCCCCGAGATGACGATTTCGCCGGGTTCGGCGGTCTTCCCGTCCTTGCAGGCGGTGAGACTGATCAACAGAATGAGACAAATGGATAACAGCCAACTTCTTTTGAACATCCAATCCCCTCCATAGATACTACCTTTCAAAACGTTCCCTTTATCCGACGGGGATAAACGGCTTTTTTTCAACTATGCTTGTAAATTTTTTCCGAACAAGCGAAAAGATGCTTTTCATAAGTCCTCATTTTTCTTGTTTTATGCGATAATAGAAAGCAAATCCGACTGGAACGGATCACATGGGAAGGAGAACTTTGATGGGGAAAAAGAACCGAACGAAGAAAAAGCAGACCGTGTCATATCAGGCAAAAAGGAAGAAAAAGGACATGCGGATGTTGACGATGGTAACGGTGGGACTGGTTGTGCTGATATTGGCCATCTTCGGCATTGCGCAACTGGCCGCTGACGGTCAAAAAGAGGAGATCAACCGGTTGGCGCAGGGTCAACCCGTCCTGGGCGATCCGAAAGCACCGGTGACACTGATCGAGTTCGGGGATTTCAAGTGCCCGGTGTGCAAACGGTTTGAGGAGACCGTCTTTCCTTTGCTGAAAAAGGAATATATCGACACCGGCAAGGTAAAAATGGCCTTTCTCAACATGCAGTTCATCGGGCCGGATTCCGTGACGGCCGGCATTGCGGGTGAGTCGATTTACCGTCAAAATCCACAGGCGTTCTGGCAGTTCTATGACGCGATCTACCGGAATCAACAGGACGAATATGTCATCTGGGCCACGCCGGAGTTTCTGGTGCAATTGGCCAAGCAGCACGTTTCCGGTATTGACGTGAAACGTCTGGAACAGGACATCCGCACCCGGAAATACGAGGCCGATGTACAGCGGGATATGGACAGCGGAAAGAAACTGGGCATCAATTCGGTTCCGACGATCTACGTCAACGGGAAAAAAGTGGACAATCCGCTGGACTACAATCAATTGAAACAAGCGTTGGATCAAGCGCTTCAGGAATCGGGCAAGAAAGGATAATCCGGTATGATGGGGTGGATTCGGCAATACGGAATGTATTTCGCATGGGTGGTGTCATTGGTTGCGACGGGGGGCAGTTTGTATTTCAGCGAGATCGCGATGTTTGAACCGTGCAAGTTGTGCTGGTTCCAGCGGATTTTTATGTATCCGTTGACGGTGTTGCTGGGAATCGCCAGTTATCGGGATGACCGGGGGATCATTTCCTACACGCTTCCGCTCAGTGTGATCGGCGGTTCCATTTCGCTTTATCATTATCTGCTGCAAAAGGTACCGGCGATGAAGTCGTTCACTCCCTGCACGCGCGGGGTGCCGTGCACGGGCGAATACATCAACTGGTTCGGATTTGTCACCATTCCCTTTTTGGCACTGACGGCGTTTGTATTGATCACTTGGTTCCTGATGGCGGCCCGGAAGGGAGCAACGGACGAGGCTGTTGAAACGGTGACGGAACGGGATGCATAACGGTTGCGATCGGTTGACCGTTGCTCAGGCGGTGGCAACGATCTGCCGGCGGCAGAACGGGACGAAGGAGCGTGTGGGCACCTGAGAAGTAAAAACGGGCGGCCCGGTCGGACAAACACGGAGAAAAGTTTCTTTCAAAGCGCATATAGTATGGTGAAAGAGAGGATGGAGGAGGGTGTGTCTGGTTAGTCAGGGAGGCATCCTTTCCGGGTTGACGGCAGAACGAAGCGTCGGAGGAACCCCATTGCGAGCATCCCTGAGCGAAGCGCACTTGGCTTGGTTCTTTCGCCCAACGGTTCGAAGCGGACATGATCCGTTTTTCGGGAGGTTCTGGGGAGAAAGCCGGGAAAACAATGCGGACCATATGGACCAGACACGCTCGAGTCGGAGCGGGAGGAAAAAGGTTCACCCGAATCAAAGATCTGAAATCAATTGACAGGTGCCCCGTTCTTTTTGTATATTTATCTCCAAATCCTTTTCGTTCGTCTGTTCCGAAAAAATCACATAATCCGATTAGCGGAACTCTTATCCAGAGTGGCGGAGGGACTGGCCCGATGAAGCCCGGCAACCTATTTGAGAGGGATTGCCTTTCAAATGTGGTGCCAATTCCTGCAGAGGGTATCTCTGGGAGATGAGAGTTTGCGCGTTTACGACGCCAACCTTTCATCCGATCAGAGATGAAAGGTTTTTTATTTGATGGAAGGAAAGAGGATGATGGCCATGGGTATTCAACCGTTGGCAGAACGGATGAGAGAAAAAATCCTGATTCTGGACGGCGCGATGGGAACGATGCTGCAAAATGCCCGTTTGACGGCGGAGGATTTTGGTGGTGAAGAGTATGAGGGATGTAACGAAATACTCAACCTGACACGCCCCGACCTGATCCAATCCATTCATGAAGCGTATCTGGAAGCGGGAGCAGACATTGTGGAGACCAACACGTTCGGTGCCACGTCGGTGGTGCTGGCCGAGTACGGACTGGAAAACCGTGTGGAAGAGATCAACCGCGCAGCGGTGGCCTGCGCCCGCAAAGCCGTTGACAAATGGAAGCGGGACGGTTCTCCCCGGTATGTGGCCGGGGCGATGGGACCGACAACCAAGACGCTCTCGGTGACGGGCGGTGTCACGTTCGACCAACTGGTGGATGCGTATTACGAACAGGCGCGTGCACTGTTGTTGGGCGGCGTGGATGCGTTGCTGCTGGAGACATCCCAGGACACGCTGAATGTGAAAGCGGGCGGAATCGGAATCCGGCGGGCATTTGCGGAGTTGGGAACCGAAGTGCCGATTCTGATTTCCGGCACGATCGAACCGATGGGCACGATGTTGGCCGGGCAAAATGTGGAGGCCTTTTACGTGTCCATCTCCCATCTCCGCCCCTTGTCCGTGGGGTTGAACTGTGCGACCGGCCCGGAATTTATGCGTGACCACTTGCGGACGCTGGCTTCGATGGCCGGTTGTGGGGTAAGCTGTTATCCCAACGCCGGTCTTCCGGACGAAGAGGGAAGGTATCATGAAACGCCGGAGGGACTGGCCGCCAAGTTGGCTGCCTTTGCCGAAGCCGGGTGGCTCAATATGGCGGGCGGATGTTGCGGTACGACACCGGATCACATCCGTGCGCTGGCGGAGGCGCTGAAGGACAAACGCCCCCGTCCCGTACCGGAACGGCGCATCCCGGCGGTATCCGGCATCGAACCCGTTTATGTGGAAGCGGACAATCGACCGATTCTCGTCGGTGAGCGGACCAACGTGATCGGGTCGCGCAAATTCCGAAACCTGATCCAGGAAGGGGAATATGAAGCCGCTGCGGAAATCGCCCGAAAACAGGTGAAAAACGGCGCTCAGGTGATTGACGTGTGCCTGGCTGATCCCGACAGGGACGAACTGGAGGATATGCGGCGGTTTTTGACCTATGCCGTCAAGGTGATCAAAGCGCCGCTGATGATCGACTCCACATCGCCCGAGGTAATGGAGGAGGCGTTGAAGTTTTCGCAGGGCAAAGCCATTCTCAATTCGATCAACCTGGAAGACGGGGAAGAGCGCTTTGAAAGGGTGGTGCCCCTGATTCACCGCTACGGCGCGGCGGTCGTCGTGGGCACGATCGACGAACGGGGCATGGCCGTCGACCGCGAACGGAAGTGGGAGGTGGCTGAACGCTCCTACCGCTTGTTGACGGAAAAGTACGGCATTCCGGAAGAGGACATCATTTTCGACCCGCTGGTTTTCCCCGTCGGGACGGGTGATGAAGCGTACATCGGATCGGCCAAGGAAACCGTGGAGGGCATTCGTCTCATCAAGGAACGTTTGCCGCGTTGCCAGACGATCCTGGGCATCTCCAACGTGTCGTTCGGATTGCCGCCGGCGGGACGGGAAGTGTTAAACGCCGTCTTTTTGTATCACTGTACCAAGACGGGATTGGACTACGCCATCGTCAATACCGAAAAACTGGAGCGTTATGCGTCCATCCCGCAGGAAGAAGTCCGTTTGGCGGAGCGGTTGCTGTTTGAGACCAACCATGAAAACTATGAGGCAGTGTTGGCCGAGTTTGTCCAGTTTTACCGCGCCAAAAAAACGGAGACGAAGTCATCGGGAGAAACGTTGCCGTTGGAAGAGCGGCTGGCGCAATATATCGTGGAGGGAACCAAGGACGGATTGATCGATGATCTCAAGCTGGCGCTGGAGAAGTACAGCCCGCTGGAGATCATCAACGGTCCGCTGATGGCCGGGATGGACGAAGTGGGACGGTTGTTCAACGACAATCAACTGATCGTGGCCGAAGTGCTGCAAAGTGCCGAAGTGATGAAGGCGGCTGTCGCGTTTCTGGAGCCGTTTATGGAGAAAACAGAGTCGAACATCAAAGGCAAGATTCTGTTGGCCACGGTCAAGGGAGATGTGCACGACATCGGCAAAAACCTGGTGGAAATCATCCTGTCCAACAACGGATTTGAAGTGGTCAACCTGGGGATCAAGGTGCCGCCGGAGCAACTGATTGCCGCCTGCCGCAAGGAACAGCCGGACGCCATCGGTTTGTCCGGGCTGTTGGTCAAATCGGCACAACAGATGGTCATTACCGCACAGGATTTGAAAACGGCAGGAATCAACGTTCCCTTGTTGGTGGGAGGGGCTGCTTTGACCCGAAAGTTCACGGAAACCCGTATCCGCCCCGAATACGACGGGCTGGTTCTGTACGCCAAAGATGCGATGGACGGATTGGAATTGGCCAACCGGCTGACTGACCCCGACAAACGGAAACAGTTGGAGCGTCAGTGGCAGGAGCAGCTCACGGCGGCGACCGCTGTGGAGGTTCGACCGAGCGAAGAAACGGTGTCAGAGGCACCGCGACGGTCTGATGTTTCCCGCGAAGCACCGGTATTTATCCCGCCGGATTTCGAACGGCACGTTTTGCGGAACTATCCGCTGTCCCACCTGCGTCCGTACATCAACGAACAGATGCTCTTGGGCAAACATCTGGGACTCAAAGGCAATGTGGAGCAGCTGTTGGCAAGCGGCGACGAAAAAGCGTTGCGGTTGAGGGAAGAGGTGGACCGTCTGCTGGCGGAGGCGCGGGAAAACGGGATTTTGCAGGCGCACGGGATGTATCGGTTTTTCCCCGCACAGGCGGATGGAGATGCCGTGCTCGTGTTTGACCCGAATGACACGAACCGTGTGTTGCAACGGTTTGATTTCCCCCGCCAGAAGAAGCCGCCCTACCTGTGTCTGGCCGATTTCCTGCGGCCGAAAGAGTCCGGCGTGATGGATGTGGTCGGGTTTCTGGTCGTGACGGCGGGCGCGGGTGTCCGGGAGCTGGCCGAGGAGTGGAAGCAACGGGGCGATTATTTCCGTTCCCACCTCCTGCAGGCGACGGCGTTGGAATTGGCGGAGGCGTTTGCGGAGCGGCTGCATCAGGTGATGCGCGACGTGTGGGGATTCCCCGATCCGCCGGAAATGACGATGAAGGAACGCTTCGGCGCCCGTTATCAGGGGATTCGCGTCTCGTTCGGTTATCCCGCGTGTCCCCGTCTGGAAGATCAGGAAAAGTTGTTTGCTTTGATGGAACCGGAGGACATCGGTGTTCACCTGACGGACGGGTGGATGATGGAACCGGAGGCATCAGTGTCCGCGATGGTGTTCGCCCATCCGGAAGCACGATATTTCAATGCGGAATAAGGGGGGAGAAAGGTGTCCGGACGAGATTTGCGCCAGTGTTTGCAAAACGGTTTGCTCGTCGGCGACGGGGCGATGGCCACGTACCTGTACCAACAGGGCATACCGGTGGGAATTTGTTATGAGGAGCTGTCACTGACGCAGCCGGATGTGATCCGTTCGGTCCATCGCGCCTATTATGAAGCAGGTGCGCGCCTGATCGAAACCAATACGTACGGTGCCAACCGGGAGCGATTGGAGCGCTACGGACTGGAGGGGAAAGTGACGCGGATCAACCGTGAGGCGGTGTCGGTGGCCCGTTCGTCCGTCGGTGACGATGCGTTTGTCGTCGGATCGATCGGATCGATTTTGGCCGGGAGAGTGCCGCATTACGACACGGAAGAGTACCGCGACATGTATGAGGAACAGGCCACGGCGCTGTTGCACGCCGGGGTGGACGGGATCGTGTTGGAGACGTTTCTCGATTTGGAAGAGCTTCTTTTGGCCGTGGAGGTGATCCGTCCGCTGACGGACCGGCCGGTCATCGCCCAGTTGGCTTTGATGGAAGTGGCGCGGACACGGGATGCCTATACGTTGGATGAGGCATTCGCCCATTTGGCCAAAAGCGGGGTGGACGGTGTCGGATTCAACTGCCGATTGGGGCCGACCGAATTGTTGCGCGCGTTGGAACAGACCGTGATTCCCTCTCACGTGTGGATTTCGGTTTTCCCCAACGCGGGACGGTTGGGATTGGTTGACGGAAATTATGAATATCAGACATCGCCTGCCTATTTCGGTGAGTCCGCATTGCGGTTGCGTGAGCAGGGGGTGCGCATCATCGGCGGTTGTTGCGGCACTACGCCGGCGCACATTCGGGCAATGGCCGAATCGCTTCGGGATTTGTCCCCTCTGCCGCGGGTGAACCCGAAAAACAAGACAGAAACGTCCGCCCGCCGCGTGCCGATCCATTTGCGCCAACGAACCAAACCGACGATCGTCGAGCGGGTGCAGCGGGAATACACCGTCATCGTGGAGCTGGACCCGCCCAAGGATCTGGAAATTTCCTCGTTCCTGGAAGGAGCCGCACGCCTCCATGCGGCGGGAGCGGCAGCGATCACCATGGCGGACAATTCATTGGCCACCACGCGGATGAGCAACATGGCGCTGGGGGCGATCGTCAAATCGCAATTGGGCATTGACCCGTTGGTTCACATCACTTGCCGGGACCGCAACCTGATTGGGCAACAATCCCACGTGATGGGGCTGCATGCGCTGGGGATCGACCAAGTGCTGGTCATCACGGGGGACCCGACGCGGATCGGTGATTTGCCCGGGGCCAGTTCCATCTACGACGTCACGTCGTTTGAGTTGATCCGTATGCTCAAACAGCTCAACGAAGGTATTTCCTTCTCCGGCAAACCGCTGAAGCAACGGGCACAATTCGTGGTCGGTGCCGCGTTCAACCCGCACGTGCGCCATTTGGATGCGGCCGTTCGCCGACTGGAGAAAAAAGTGGAGGCCGGAGCCGATTTCATCATGACCCAGCCCGTATACGACGCCGATGGAATCCGCCAGATCGCCCAGGCAACCGCCCATTTGGACATCCCGGTGTTTATCGGTATCATGCCGTTGACCGGTTACCGCAATGCGCTCTTTTTACACAATGAGGTACCCGGGATTAAAATTCCGGCGGACGTGTTGGAGCGGATGAAAGACCTGAAAGGGGAAGAGGGAAGAAAAATGGGCGTGGCGATCGCCCGGGAGCTGTTGGATGTGGCGATGGCCCATTTCCGCGGTATTTATCTGATCACGCCGTTCGCTTATTGGCAAATGACGGAGGAGCTGACCCACTACGTACTCCGGTCGAAGCAGAACGCATGGGTTCAGAGTGTCGGCGGGCAGGGATGATGTCCTTAAGGTTTGCGATCCCTCTTTTGGGGAGTACCTTAAATGTACACCAAGGTGTTTGATTGTCAAAAGAATCCCGGCAACCTGTACGCTTAGGAAGCCGGGATTTGTTTTTTCAATTTTTGAATGAAGGATTGCCGGTACCTTTATCATAACTCAACCATGGGCGCGGCCTTTAAACTTGGTGAAAGAGGAGAGAGAGAAACAGCTTACCCGAAATCGCCTTTTCAATCTCTCCTTTCTGTAAGGTCCGGTTTTATGTATTTCAATGAGGAATTCATTTGTTCACGGTTCTTTTCCTTGCCGGATTGATCGGCTTAGGCTATATTGAAACGTGTTTCGACAATTCCCATATTATCCGTAAGGAGTGGGTCCATGTTCAATCACCGTACCGTGAAGTTGACGGTTGGGCGGTCATGGATGATCTGGAGTTTGTGTCTGTGTTTGCTCCTCACCGGCTGTCTGTCGCAAAAGGCGGTCTCTGCTTCGCAATCGCCGGTGACGGTGTATCACGAGATGGGGGAGACAACGTTGAAATCACCGCCCAAACGGGTGGTGCTGACGGATCCCTATCTGTTGGAAATCACGTCGGCCATGGGGATTCATCCGATCGGCGTGGCCAGGGAGAATGAAAAACAAACAAACATTCCAAGCTATTTGAAAGGACGTGTACAGCCCGACTTCAAGTGGGTCGGTACCAAACAGCAACCGGATTTGAACGCCATTCTCAAATTGAAACCCGATCTGATCATCGCCGATGTCAATCAAAAGCAATGGTATCCTCAATTGTCATCCATGGCGCCGACCCTGGTGGTTCGGGGATCAGGAGCGGATCATTGGCAGAAGGTGGCCAATCTCCTGGGCGTGGTGTTCCAAAAAACGGGACAAGCTCAGGCATTGCTGAAGCGGAATCAGCAGACGGCCGATCGTGTCCGCGCATTGTCATCCCGGTATCAGGGAATGAAAGTATTACCGGTGGAATTGATGGGTTCCCACCGCGTGCGGGTGTACACGAAAATGTCGGATTTGGCCGTTTTGTTGGACGATGTGGGATTGAGCGTTTCCTTTTCCAGGAAAAAACAACCGTACGTGGATCTGGACGGTGCCAAATTAGCGGGCCTTCCCGCAGATACGTTGATCGTCGTGCGCCAGGCATCGGATTCACCGGGGCAAATCAAAAAGGACCCGGTTCTGCGGAAACTTCCGGCAGTCAAAGCCGGGCGGGTGGTGGAAGTGACGGCGGAATGGGCGTTGCAGCGGAATGGACCACTTTCCGACGAAAAACTGATGAACGAACTGTACGGACAATTGTCCAAAGGTCTGAGCTGGAAAAATCCAGAACCCACTCATCATATGCAACCGGCCAAGCCCGCACCGTCGAAAGTGGAATAAACGGCATGCAGATCAGGTGAAGGAGCTTGGGGATGAAGTACGATGTGATCGTGATTGGCGGTGGCCCGGCCGGATTGATGGCAAGTGCGTCAGCCGGTATGCACGGTGCCAAAGTGCTGCTGCTGGAGAAGGGTGAAAAACTGGGGAGAAAGCTGGCCATATCCGGTGGCGGCCGGTGTAATGTCACCAACATCAAGGAAATCGATGAACTGATCCGGAACATCCCGGGAAACGGCCGCTTTCTCTACAGCGTGTTTTCCATTTTCAACAACCGGGATTTGGTTCGTTTTTTTGAACAAGCGGGTGTCCCGTTGAAGGAAGAGGACAATGGGCGCATGTTTCCCGTATCCGACAGCGCGCAATCGGTGGTGCGCGCGTTGGTGAAAAGGGTGAAATCGGTGGGAACCGATATTCGCCTTAACATGCCGGTTCAGCGTGTTTTGTATGAAAACGGGAAAGTCAAGGGTGTCTTATGCCGAAACGGCGACGTGTGGGAGGCACCGGCCGTCGTCGTGGCGGTGGGAGGAAAAGCGGTTCCCCAGACCGGTTCCACCGGGGACGGTTATGCTTGGGCGGAAGAAGCGGGACATACCATCACCGAACTGTTCCCGACAGAGGTGCCGCTGACGTCGTCCGATCCCTTGATTCAAAACAGAGTGTTGCAAGGCCTTTCCTTGCGCGATGTTGTTGTTACCGTCTACAGTCCCAAGGGAAAAAAGCTGGTCCAACATCGCGGGGACATGATTTTTACCCATTTCGGTCTTTCAGGTCCGGCGGCATTGAGATGCAGTCAGTTTGTCGTCAAAGCACTGAAAAAATCAGGTGCATCTTCGACACCGCTGGCCATTGACCTCTTTCCCGATGATTCACAGGGGCAACTGGAACAACGATGGTGGGAAGTAAGGCAACAACATCCCAAAAAAGCGGTGCGCAACGCATTGCGAGCATTTCTGCCTGAACGGCTGATCCCGGTTTTGATGGAACGGGCTCATCTTCCCGAAGATCTGACCGTATCCCATCTCTCCCGCGAGTGGCTTCATCGCCTTTGTCGGGAGTCCAAACACTTGACAGTCATGATTGACGGGACATTGCCGCTGGAAAAAGCGTTTGTGACCGGTGGCGGTGTTCATGTGAAGGAGATCGACCCCAAAACCATGCAGTCCAAAATCATGCGCGGATTGTATTTTTGTGGCGAAATCCTGGACATTCACGGCTATACGGGCGGTTACAACATTACCGCTGCCTCTTGCACCGGTTTTGTGGCCGGCAAGAGTGCGGCTGAACTGGCCCTCGCACAACCTTTGCGGGAACGAAACGCGCTTTGAGTAAGAAGCGGCTTTTTTCCTGCACTGTAACGGAATCCGTCAAAGATACGCCAATCTTTCACAAAATAGGGATGTCCAAAACAACGCACGGACGGTAAAATAAAGGCGAATCAGTCTGTGGAATCAACGCAACTTCATGATTCGCGGGAACGACCGACCGGGCGGTCGGAGGCGTTGAGGAGGGATTCCAGTGTTGAAGCAAGAAGTTGCGACGACGGTCATTATCACATTTTTGATTATCATTATTTTGGTGTTGACGGCTCTGTATATACGCGAACGTGGTAAGAACAGCAAATGAAGATCAGATGGATAAGCTCCATATCCAAAGCCGGATCTTGGCCTTGCACCCTGACCGAAAGGTCGTGGGAGTCGGGGCGGATGCGGCTTTCTTTTCGCAAAATAAAAAGCCTCCCAACATCGGGGAGGAAAGGAGATGGCTGTTGTGTTGTGAGGTTTGATCCATCAAGGTGAAATCTCAGGTGGCGCCGCCCCATGTGCGGGAAGAACTGTCCCATCTTCGGGAAGAACTGTCCCATCTTCGGGAGGAACTGTCCCATTTGCGGGAAGAACTGTCCCAGCGATGATGACCCCAGTAATGTCTCATCCAGTGCCTCATCATCCTCTTTTCCATCTTGTGGCACATTCTCATGTGGCGATACCAATAGCGCATCATCGCCGGGTCTACATAGTGGTGGTGCATATGATGGTAGGGATCGTACGGCATATGATGCGGATGACAAGGCCATTTGTGATGGGGCCATCTGGGTTTGTGAGGTTTGTGGGGTTTGGGGTATTTGTGGGAATCTTTCGGCGGCGGCGCCGGCGGCATCGGATATGTCGGTTTTTCACCCATATGATTTCACTCCTTGCGTCTTTTTTTGTGCACATCACAATGTATCGTATGAATGTCCAGCCGCGGATGTACCGGGTGTAAATGCCCAACTTTGCGGTCAAACACGTCCAGTGCATCGGAGGATGGGTCGCTTGGTTCCACCACCGAAAAAGGATATAATAGAGGCGGCCCTGACTGGATAAACAGGGCAGGAGGGAATGGGTTTATGGAAGTGAGAAAAATCACCCCGCGAGGGTATTGTTACGGTGTGGTTGATGCCATGGTTTTGGCACGGCAGGCGGCAAAAAACCTGGATTTGCCGCGGCCGATTTACATCTTGGGCATGATCGTGCACAACCGTCATGTGGTGAAGGCGTTTGAAGAGGAAGGCATCATCACATTGGACGGGGCCAATCGGTTGGAACTTTTGGAGAAAGTGGACAAAGGAACCGTCATTTTCACCGCTCACGGTGTATCTCCGGAAGTGCGGCGACGGGCACGAGAAAAAGGTCTCACGATTGTGGACGCCACTTGTCCGGATGTGACCCGCACGCATGAATTGATCAAGGAAAAAGTGGCGGAAGGCTATGAAGTGGTTTATATCGGCAAAAGCGGCCATCCTGAGCCGGAGGGAGCGATGGGGGTGGCCAAGGGTCACGTGCATCTGGTGGAAACGGAAGAGGACGTGGAAAAGTTGGATCTCAAAACGGACAAGGTGCTGGTGACCAACCAAACCACCATGAGCCAGTGGGACACAGCGCATCTGATGAACAAAGTGCGGGAGAAATATCCGACTGCCGAGATCCACAACGAGATCTGCCTGGCCACCCAAGAGCGGCAGGAAGCGGTAGCCGAGCAAGCCAAGGGAACGGATCTGGTCATTGTGGTCGGAGATCCCCGCAGTAACAATTCCAACCGTTTGGCGCAGGTGGCGAAGGAAATCGCCGGTGTTGACGCGGTTCGCGTCAGTGATGTGACGGAAATTCAGCCGGAGTGGTTGTTTGGCAAAAAGTTGGTCGGAGTGACGGCGGGGGCTTCGACACCCACGCCGATTACGCGCGAAGTGATTCAGTATCTGGAGCAGTTCGACGAAAACGATCCGTCTACTTGGAAACCGAAACGGACGGTCAACATGAAAAAGCTGTTGCCCCCCGTACGGGAGAAAAAAGTGCGGTGAAACGGTCAACCGGGGTAATCCCCGGTTGACTTTTCGTGCGGAACTTTCTGATAATTCAACCCGAGACACCCATATGTTTGCGAGCGGTTACATACGCGTGTCGGAATACCGGGTCAGGATGTAATCGTAGCATTCGTTCATGCTTCCGCGAAATTCCACCCGATGATCTTTTTTCATTGGATTGTACCATTGGAAATAATCATCTTCCTTCAGGATGGAAGGCGGATATTTTTCAGAATCCCGGATGACGTAATACATGGCTGACACCTCCTGATTCCTATTATGTTCAAAAAACTTACAACATAATCATTTTGGGTAGCGACAGGCATCAGGTGTCAAAACCGCGAAGACCCTTCACGTCAGAGTCGAGAACCGTTATCATGGAAAGGAAATCATTTTTCTCAGACATCGATTGTATGACAGACTGCCCCTCCGCTCCGGGGGGACATCGGTTGACCCTGTAGTGAAGGAGCTGAAAGGATGCGATGCAGCAGTTGCGAACACGCTGTAGCGGTCAGCGGCAAAGTGCTTGTCTGGGTGATCGGTTTGGAGGTTGGAGGCCTGTTGGAAATCGGGCTTCTTAACTTTCCCTTGCTGCCGACCGGCCTGAGGGAAGGTGTTGCCGCGGGGATCGGATTGGTTGTGGGTGGAATTCTGTTTCTTAAATTGATCAATCAACCTTGTGTTTCTTGTCCGGTCAATGGTAGATAAGGTATGCCGAATCATCTGTTTGTTCTCGATCAGCGGTCATCTTCTTCGGGAATGCGGATGAGACTGATTGGAATCGCGACGGTTTCCCATCTGCCTTCCCATTTGCCCCATGCCATGACGCCATTGATTTTTTCGACGTGGAAACGGTTGGGATGATCCTCCACCTCGTACACGTCACCGGTCCGGATGCGCTTAGCGTCCGTCAAATAGGAGCGGGCCAATGCCCGGCGTTGACGCAGAACTTCGGCTTCACTCGTCATGCCGAAACGGCGGGCGCGTGCTTCTTCCAATTGCAGGCGCTCGATTTCCAAACGAAGCTCTTCTTCGCTCATTTGACTGAACAGTTTCATATCGTTCAATCTCCTTGTCGAATCTGGTCCGGTTGATGAAATGATGATAACAGATTTCCTTTTCCCTGTCACTGCCGGGTGACCGGATCAATTGCCGTCACGTTCCGCTTGTCTCTGTGATACAATAAAAATCGAATATTGGATGGAGTGAGCAAGGTTGGCGGTGATTCTGTTATTTATCGACGGAGTCGGTTTGGGGGAGGAGTCCGATCACAATCCATGGTATGTTCGGCCGACTCCGCATATCGACCGGTTGCTGGGCGGTCGTTCATTGGTCAGGGGAGCTGTCGGACAGATCGGTTCGGACATGGTGTTGCTGGAAACGGACGCTACTTTGGGTGTGCCCGGGTTACCGCAGAGTGCGACGGGTCAGGCCACGATCTTCACCGGACGGAATGCGCCGAAAGCGATGGGGGCCCATCAGAGCGGCCTTCCTTTTCAACGTCTGCGAAAATGGGTGCAGGCAGACAATATTTATCTGCAGATGGAGCGGCGGGGATGGCGTGCGACCTTTCTCAATTGTTACACGCCGGAGTACTTTCAACGTCCGGCCACCCGCAGGGGATGGGTGTCCGTCTCCACTGCCGCCCTGTTGAGTTCCCGCGAGCCCGTTCGTATGTTATCCGAATTGCTGGCCGGGAAAGGAGTATATCATGATTTGACCCGGTGGACGTTGGCCCGAAAAATTCCCGATGTACCCGTGATTGAACCGGAAACAGCCGTCGATCATCTGCTGGATGTGGCACGGCAATACGATCTGGTCATTCATGAGTATTTTTTGTCCGATCTGGCTGGTCACAAACAGGACGAGGAGTTGATGCGAACCGTCATTGACCATTATGACCGATGGCTCGGTGCATTGGTCGACCGCAAACAAACGGATGATGTGATTGTACTGGTAAGCGATCATGGTAACAGTGAGGATATTCGTGTGAGCACCCATACGGACAACCCGGTTCCCACATGGATCATTGGCGATGCTCATACGTGGCGGGAGATACCGCATCAGAAATGGGACTTGACATGCATTGTACCTCTTTTGTTGCGTTTGGTGGAAAAAAGACATATCACCACATCATGAGGGGGAATCGGAATGACGCGGCGATACATACCGCAAGTGCGCTCGGCCGTCTTGCCGGACGATGGGGCATGGACCGAGTTGAATGGTGAGGATGTACTGATTTTGTCCGTTCCGGAATGGCAGGGTCAATTGGAAGCATCGAGCCGAGGATACGAATATGTTTGGTTGTATGATCGTCAATCCAAAGCGTATATTTTCTGCATCCGGATGTCCAACGGCGAAGAGCGGGCGATCGCGTTTCCTCGTGAGCATGCGGGAACCTTGCTTCAGGACGGACGGGCATATGAGCCGTTTACGATTTTGGTGACCGATCAGCCGTTGGATGAAATCGGGGAACAGTCGAAATTTCTGCTGTTCCGGGATGTCAAACTGAAGCGGCATCCGGATGCAGGCTGGTAAAGCATATGAGGCTTCAATCCATCGAATGGACTTTGGGCGAAAGCAAAACGGGCGTGCGAGGGGATAAAGCTTCACCCTGCAAAAGCTGTATGGATGGGACATGCTCTGGAGCCGTATCCGGGGCGTGTTTGCTAAATTCCGCAAGAGGGAAATGTTTTCCCTGATAAGCGACGAGACCCAAGCCCTGACGAGCGGAGAACCGGATCAGCGCAAGGATCGAATCAGGGCGATTTCCTCTGAAAGAAGCAACTTTGCCCGCGTCCTTCGCTCCCCGGTTCGGAGCTGCTGTTTCCTTGCAGGTCGCCGGTGGAGCGAGCCGGGAAAGCAATGCAGACAATATTGGACAATATTGATCAAATCGCTTTGAATATGGAGGCGGATTCACGGTCGTATGCCGTTGTCACCGTCCTTCATTTTTTTTGCCGTGCCGATACCGAAGTATGTATCGGTGCATCACCCATTCCACCGCGCCCATTATCAGACCGATGATGACGGCAGAGGACAAAGAGATCCACCAATAGGGCAACTCAATCGATCCGACGATGATGACGGTCATCATAAAAATGGTTCCTGCCACGGTGGAAGGACCGTTCCCCAACCGGGGCAAAATCCATCGGTCGGCAAAATGGCCGACGACCGCAAAAAATAAAGCCAGAATGAACGGAACAGCGGCATGTTGGTAGTGTACACCGGGCAGCAAATAAAGGGCCGATTCCAGAATGGCGGCGTAAATGATGAATTTGATGAATCCGTTCATCTGTTTCCTCCAATTGGCGACGGTTGAATCCTCCATTCGGGGTTAATCGATGCAACCGGGGGAATCCTATCAATGGAAGGGAATGAAGGAGGGAGCCGCCGTGTATTTGACTGACAAGGAGCGCCCCATCATTATCCGGGCGTTGGAAAAAGTGCTGGAAACGGAACCTGCTTATGCACGCGCTGATGAATACAAAAAGTTGCTGGATCGCCTCAAAGCGGAGGATCTGGCTCATTATGAGGCATCTCTGGGTGAAATTCACAGTCATGACTATTATGTGGATGAAGTGTGAGGAATATGAATGACCGGCCGCGCGAACGGGTGCGGCCGGTTTTTTATGCGGATCTAATCAATTTTGGCGCCAACCACTTTCCAGTTTCCATCCGTCTCCGCCTGCACCGTCCCGTGTTCGCGGATGTAGTTGGTGATCAATTCGGAGACCTCCACATTGACCTCCCGTACCACCGGTTTCCCGGCAAACATGTCATATCCGCCGCCTCCACCGGCACGGTAATTGTTCAGCACGATCTCATATTCCTTGTTCATGTCCAAAGGTTGCCCGTTCAGATCGGTCAGCTCGGTGATCCGCTGCCCTTCCGGCTTGGAGACGTCGATGGTGTAACGAATGCCTTCCCACATGTCGTAATTGTAATGTTGCGGTTTCGGATATTCGAAAGCTGGATTGACCGCAATCGGGTCCGAACCGTTGTTTTGCTGAAAGTAGGTGGCCGATCGTTCCAATGCGTCTTTGATGTCCTTGCCGGTCACTTTGATTACTTTCAGTGTGTTGGGATAAATGTAGGTTCCCAAAATATCGCGCATGGTCACATCGGACGGCAGTCCGCGAATATCGTTGCTGAACAGCGCCGTGGAGGAGATCGGAGCACCGCTTGCCTCCATCTGCACCTTGTTGATGAACTGGATCAACGCTGTGTCGTGAGTACGTGTATACATCGGGTCCTTTACCGTCATGTCACCTTGGATCTTACCGACGGGTTTGTCCAGAAACTCCTGCGTTTGTTTCTCGTAGGATTCGATCAGTTTGAGCACTTCGGGGTCGGGTTGGACTCGGGACGCTTCGAGCAGTTGCGCTTTTTTCTCCTGTACGATCCATTTGCCGTGAGATTGGATCAGTTTCATATCGACCACTGACAGGTGGGAGCCCCATTTGTTGGGTTCGGTGATCAGGACACCGTTCACGCGGACATCGGCGATGGGAACATGCATGTGACCGGCCAAAATGACGTCAATCCCCGGCACTTGCGTGGCCAATTGATACACCTGATTCTCCCCGTCGCTTTCCGGTACGGGGATGATCTCGCCGTTCGGTCCGGTTTTGTGTTCCAACCCGCCGTGGTAGGAGACGAAGATCACGTCCGCTTTCTCTTTTTTCTTCATGATCGGCACCCATTTTTTCGCTGCCTGCACCACATCCACGAACTCCAAATGCTGAATGTTTTTGGGATCTTCCCAGCGCGGCACAAACTGCGTGGTCAGGCCGAGGACGCCGACGCGCAGACCGTTGGGCATTTTGATGATTTTGTACGGTTTGGTGTAAACCCGATCGGTCCCTCTCATCAGGGTGTTGGCTGACAACCAGGGGAATTTCGCTTCACCCCGTGCTTTTTCAAACACCTGCGGACCGTAGTTGTACTCATGGTTCCCGATGGCCATGGCATCGTATCGCAGACGGTTCATCACCAGCATCATCGGATCAATCGGACGGTTGTCCACCCGTGCGTGGTAGTAGGCCATCGGCGAACCCTGGATCGTGTCACCGCTGTCCAGAAGCAGGGCATGCGGATTGCGCTGACGAACTTGTTTGACCAGTGTGGCAATCTTGGCCAGACCGTGGTCTTTCGGTGCATTGTTGGTGTAATCCAGCGGCATGATGTATCCGTGGAGGTCGCTGGTGGACATGATGGTTAACAGCATGCGTCGGGGCGGAGTATCCCGGGTGGCATGGGCGACGGGATAGGATGCGAGGATGTGGGCAAAACAAAAGATGAGAATGATGGTTGCCACCCAGCGCGGGTGTTGCAGATTCACGCGATTCTCCTCCTCTGGACGGAAAAGTTTCTGACGATTCATTTCCAGTCTACCCATTTTGGGACAAAAAGGAAAGATCTCTTTGCGACTGCTGATCAAGTTTCCACAGATCGTCGACAGAGAGTGTCTGACACCACCTGCGCCCTTCGAACCGGGAGTCAGGATGCGGGCAAGGTGCACTTTGCTTAAGAGGAAATTGCCCGAGGTTCCATCCTCACGCTTTTCCGGTTCTCGTTCACGAACATTGACAGGCACTCTGTTTTTCGTTACGCTGTTAGTTGGAATTAGGAGCAGGTACTAAACGCAGAGTGTGAGACCGCATCGAAGGCATAGATCCTTATGGAAGGGGAATGAAAGATGGCTAAATTGATGGAAGGCAAGCGTGTGCTGATTATGGGTGTGGCCAACAAGCGGAGCATCGCTTGGGCGATCGCCAAATCCCTGCACAATCACGGAGCAGAACTGGCGTTTACATACCAAGGTGAACGGTTGGAACGCAAAGTGCGCGAACTGGTGGATGCCGAAATGCCGGGATCGATGTTGATTGAATGCGACGTCACATCGGATGAACAAATTCAGTCCGCTTTTCATAAGATTGAAGAAGAATGGGGAAGCTTGGACGGATTGGTGCACAGTATCGCGTTTGCCAAGAGCGAAGACCTGGACGCCCCGTTCTACCAAACTTCGCGCGACGGATACGCCCTGGCGCAGGATATCAGTGCATACTCTCTGGTCGCCTGTGCCAAAGCGGCCAAACCGCTGATGAAAAACGGCGGCAGCATCATCACCATGACGTATCTGGGATCGGAGCGTGTCCTCCCCAACTACAACGTGATGGGCGTGGCCAAAGCTGCGTTGGAGGCAAGCGTCCGCTATCTGGCTTCTGAACTGGGACCGGAAGGAATCCGGGTGAACGCCATTTCGGCCGGACCGATCCGCACGTTGGCGGCCAAAGGGGTAAAGGACTTCAACTCCATTCTGCATGTCGTGGAAGAACGCGCGCCGTTGCGTCGGACGACAGACCCCGCGGAAGTGGGGGATACGGCCCTGTTCTTGTGCAGTGACTTGTCCCGCGGCATCACTGGTGAAGTTATCTTTGTGGACGGCGGATTCAACATTATGGGAATGTAAGGGATTTGTCAAAATCTCTCGTTTGGGGTATTGAACTCCCTGTCAAAATGTGATACGTTTGTACTCGTGAAATTGAGCTAGTAGGATCCAGGATTCACTTAAAGGGTTGGGACCTCACAGGACTAACCTTCCCCCGTGGTGAACGAGCAGATCCTAGCGGAATATTGGCTCAAGACCAAATATTTCCTAGGAAGGGGGCCGAAAGGTATGGAATACTCCACTTTCGGAAGACATGTGGCCATGGATGCGTGGGGCGTTGATTTTGATCTGCTCAACGACGCCTCCTGGTTGGAACGCCAAATGGTGGATGCGGCCAAGAAGTGTGGAGCGACGGTATTATCCGTTCAATCCAAACAATTCGAGCCTCAGGGCGCTACGGTTTTGGTATTGCTTTCAGAAAGTCACATTTCTATCCATACCTATCCTGAAAAAGGGTTTGCAGCGTTGGACTGCTATACCTGTGGCCACACGGTTGATCCGATGCTGGCGATCCAGCACATGCTGGAAGTCCTGAAGCCGACGCAAGCGTTCCCGAAAATGCTGAAGCGCGGCGAAGGTCCGATCGAGGTCGTTCAACCTATTTTAACTGAGAAAAAAGAAGTTACGGTTTAAAACGGTGTCGGATGAAAATACACGCCCCTTGACGATCATCATCATGGGGCGTCTTTCAACGCAATCATATCTCCGTTGATACCAAGGAATAGCAGTCCACAGTTGTCAAGCCTGAGTTGATTGGGAAAATAACAAACCCACCCGTTAACGGGTGGGTTTTTTCATCATTCCTGTGCGATGCGGCGTACCGCGTCGGGATCGGATTGAGCGAGAGCCCGTTCGGACTTGGCTTCGGCTGCGCCGGTTTGTACGCTTCTGATCCGTTCTTTCACTTCCGGAATGGCACCGGCGCTCATGGACAGCTCATCCAGACCCAGTCCGACGAGGATTTCCGTCATGTTCGCATCACCGGCCAGTTCGCCGCACATACCCACGGGGATACCCGCTTTTTTTCCGGCAAGGCAGGTTTGACGAACCAAACGGAGTACCGCGGGATGGGCCGCGTCGTAGAGATGAGCCACTTGTTCGTTGCCACGGTCGGCAGCCAAGGTGTATTGGGTCAGGTCGTTGGTGCCGATACTCATAAAGTCGACTTCCGGTGCCAGCAAATCGGCTGTTACCGCTGCGGCCGGCACTTCGATCATGATGCCGACGGGAATCTCTTCGGCGACTTGAACGCCTTCCTTCGCCAGCTCTGCCCGGCATTCCGCCAGCAGTTCCTTGGCTTGGCGGATTTCCGAGACATTCTCGATCATCGGGAACATGATCCACAATGTTCCGTGGACGCTGGCACGGAGCAGGGCGCGCAGCTGGGTTTTGAAGATCTCCGGATGGGAGAAACAGAAACGGATGGCGCGATGGCCGAGGAACGGGTTTTCTTCCTTGGGCAGGTCCGCGTACGGAAGATCCTTGTCTCCCCCGATATCCAGGGTACGAATGATGACCGGATTCGGATTGAACGCTTCCAGGACCCGGCGATATGCTTCGTATTGCTCTTCTTCCGTCGGCCAATGATCGTTCTCCAGATAGAGAAACTCGGTTCGGAACAATCCAACCCCTTCTGCACCGCTTTGCAGGGCCAGTTCGATATCATTCAGGCTGCCGATGTTGGCAAACACCTGAACCCGTTTGCCGTCGGCCGTGCGGGCATCCTCTTTGGCCGCCGCCAGGGCTTGTTCACGCCGTTCCCGTTGCCGGCGCATTTCTTCCCGTGCCGCTTGTTCGGCCTGCGGAGCAGGATTGCGGGTTACGTCACCCGTCGTTCCGTCCAGAATCAATGTGTCGCCGTCCTGGATCTGATCAATTGCTTGTCCGAGTCCCAAGACGGCCGGAATCCCCAGTGTGCGGGCCATGATGGCGGCGTGTGCCGTCTTGCTCCCACGGGCGGTGATCATGCCGGCGATACCTTGCGGGAATTGCGCGGTATCCGACGGGGTCAGCTCTTCTGCGACGACGACGGAACCGGGTTCCAACAATGATGGGTCAAACGGCTGACGCCCTGTGAGAATCAACAGCAAACGGTCACCTACGTCACGGATGTCATCTGCCCGAGCCTGCATGTATTCGTCAGGCAAAGCGGCCAACATGTCGCTCATTTCCTGTGTAACGGCGGCACAAATCGCTTCGGCGTTTTTCGCTTCATCGCGGATGCGCCGTTCCATCTCCCCGGTGTAGGCAGGGTCGCTCAGAAATGCCAAGTGAGCGTCAAAAACGGCCGCTTCGCTTTCGCCCATCCGTTTGGCTGCGGTTTCCCGCAAACGGCTGATTTGCTCTTGAGCCTGCTCGATCGCTTGCTTCAGACGTGTCACTTCACGTTCCGGATCTTCGACCGTATGAACGGTAAACTCAGGCCGCTCCTTACGCCACCACACGGCACGGCCGATGGCCAAACCGGGGGCCGCGCCGATGCCTTTCAACAGTTGGTCGGTTTGCATGCCAATCCCTCTTTTCGTCGACAATCCCGTTTTTGCGTATAGCTGTCCGTATTTTGCTCAGTTGAAGGCGGTTTCGCTTCCTTCATCCTGTTTGTCAGTAAGCCGGAAGTTTAGGACGTGTCAGGTAAATGGATCAGATCAAAGCGGCGATCCGGAAACCCTTTCCCCGACTGGTTCCTCTCATGGTGGAGTCACTTTCGGGGAACGGGTTCCCTTTATCTGACCACTTGACAGACACGCCCACGAACCTGGAGGTGATCCCCCTCCATCGGCTTGTTACTCTCCCAGGTTTTCCAGGCGATCCACCAGCGCGGACACAGCTTGTTCGGCATCCGCTCCTTCGGCGCGAATCGTGATTTCGTCTCCTTGTTTCACGGCCAAGGACATTACGCCGAGCAAGCTTTTGGCATCAACTTCTTTTTCGGCTTTCACCAGGGTGATTTTGCTTTCGAATTTGCTCGCTTCTTGCACCAGCAACGAAGCCGGACGCGCGTGCAAACCACTGGGATGTTGAATGGTCAGTGTTTTTTCCGTCATGTGCCATCACTCCGCTTGTTCCAATTTTTCTACTCGCGTTTTGAGATCCGCGATCACTCGATAGTTGTTCACCAATCGCTTGATCAGGTTCAATTCCGCCATGGCGGTCATCAAGTGGTCCTGTGCATGGATGACGAGAAACGGGGTGGCGGTGTCAAGGGTGTTATCGGAGTCGGTTTGCACCAATTCCGTTTGATACCGGTGACCGGCGGCCAACTCTTCTTCCGCATTTTTCAGGTGGTGTTCTGCAGTGTCGAAATCGAAGTTTTCAGCTGCATCCAGTGCTTCGTAGGCTTCTTCGCGAGCATTGCCGCCGTGAAGGACGATTTGAAAGATGATTTCCTCCAGAGTCAACGCTTTCACTCCTTCGGTGGCGGGATCCGCCATTTGCGACCCAGTCCGAACGGCGGAGGGACATGGTCAGGTATCGCGCGGGATTCGGGGAAGTTTAATCCTTTTGAATCAAGCGCAACACCTGTTCCAATACCCGGTCACCGTCCATGGTGGCGAAAGCGACCGGATCGACCAGATCCCAAGGGATGCCGCGTTCATTTGCCGCTTTGGACACCTCTTTTTTCAAGTGGCGCACCTGCGGCTCCAGCAGGGCGACATCACACGGCTTTTTCCCTTGTTTAAAAGCGCTGATGCCGTCTGCATCCGCTATCAAAGATATCCCGCGGCGGTCGGCGGCTTCCTGCACCTGCTTGGCCAATCGGCTGGATGTCGCACCCCAACTGCACAAGATCAGCAATCGGATCGGTTCTTTCATGAAAATCCCTCCGCGTGTTGAATGGGTTGTGTGAGACAACTGCGCGACAACCGGAACCAGCACCGGATCACTTGATGTGAAGGAATGAACCCGTCTGCGGTATTGGGAACAACAAAGTCATAATCTCCCCTTATTTTAACGCAAATTTCATGCCAATTATCAATAGAAGCTCGCCAATTTGCAAACAACAAATAGTGTGCAATCTTTCATTGCACACTAGGGTGTGTCTGGTTATGCCGTAAGGAGGAAATGTTTCAAAGCGAAGACCGAAGCGCAGTCATCAAATCGCGGGCAATTTCCTCGAAGCGAAGCATACTCTGCGAAGTGTCCTGCGCTCCGGGTCTGACGTGGTCATATCTGCTTCATTGCAGGGCGCGGGCGGAGCGAGCCGGGAAAGCAATGGAGCGGTATTCACCAGACACACCCTGGTACCAAGCCCCATTTGGGAATAACTTCCGTTCCATTACATCAAAGCCATGACCATTATTCGGTTCGGTTGTGTGCGGTTTGGTCAAAAACGTGATGTTGTCGGACGGCATGACAATCTGCACAGGTGTACGGCCATATGTTCCGGAATGTCCACGGAGAAAGTTTGGGACAATGCTTCCAATACCCGCTGCCACGCACGGATGTTGGAGGAGGACACCGCAGGCGGGCAATCGTCCGATTCCGGCGGACATTCCGGAATTTGTCCGTCCAGTTGGGCACCAATCCACTGGTCAATCCAGGTGCCGACGTGCATCCACAACCCCAATTCCCTGTCCGCCGACAGGTCAAACTGCTCTCGCACCGCGTCCATCTCTTTCTGCATGATTCGGCAGAACAGTCTCGGATTGAGATGGCGGGCCGTTTCCGACAAACCTTGTTCCACCAAGGACGGAATCCGGTCATAAGTCAAACGGTCGGACCGGGAAGGGGAGACGGGAGAAGTACGCGTGGCTGAAAGCAATTGTTTCAGCCGACCCACACCTTCCGGCCGCAACAGTTCCCATGCGGGAAGATAAGGCACACCCGGCAGTTCCGGTGCAACGGTGCCGACGACTGCGATCAGTCGGTTCGTACGGGCGAGGTGTTCCAACAGAGGGGAACGTCGACTTTCCGGATCGATCCGTACGGAACGAACGGTTACGTCGTGATCCGTATCCGGCAGATGTTCCCTCAACCAGTTTTCCAATGTGACGGCAGCCCCTTCACCGGTATAACAAACCGTGGCGATAATGCGGTTTGGAGGCCGATTCGACAGGGTGGGCAATTGCGCCGCCCGGCGAACGGCATCTGCGATTTCCTCCAGTCGGTTTTCCGTATACAATGCCTTTCGTCCGGCTTCGATCACCATTGGCAGGCTGACGTGAGGAACGGTTTCCACCGCAATCCCCAAATCACGGCTGATCGCTTCCCCCATGGTGGTCAAGGAGCCGATATCCACCAACAACAACACACCGGCCCCTTGATCAATCTGTCGCACGGTTTGCGTGATCCGTTCAAATGCGACCGATGAAGGTTGATCAAGCGGCATATCAACGGCATGAATGACAGGACATCCCAGCAGACTGTTGGTCACATCGGCCATCGAACGCGCGGCGGATTCTCCGTGCATGGCCACCAGGACGGCCACCCGTCGTTCCGGGGATTGTTCCTGATCCCGGGGCGAGAGGATCAGTGCGATCAATCTGATTTCCCTTGCAGGTAAATCCAATCCCCAGCGCGTCTTGACACGGGTGGCGATACATTCTGCAGCACGGGTATACGGAGCGGGGGCCGATGGAATCTCCGGCAGGGAGGACAGTTTTTTACTCCGCTCGGGGTCGTTCAGCCAAGCTTGCATGTGCAATCCCACAGCGGCCAACTGATGGGCACTTACCGGAGAAGGCAAGAACGCCTCCGCTTCGGAAACGGCTTCGTGAAGAAGCTTGTACAATTCGGGTTCAATCAGACGTGCGCTCCCCGACAGATCGGCCAAATCCTGACGGGAAGTTTGCATCAATACCCGGACATATTGATCCACCACTTCCTCCAGAGATTGCGTCATCCGGGCATGGTCCGCTCCACTTTCCTGCAATGACTGTTTGCGGTGAACCAGTTGTTCATAAATATTGGGGATCTGATCGATCTTCCCTTGTTTGCGGGGAAGCGGTTTTCCGACGGTTGTGGCCGCCGTTTTCTCCGGAGCTTCACGCAATACCGTTTGCGGCAAATCTTCGATCGTGACGGTGACATGTTGCCCGGGCTGTTGAAGGTGGCGAAGAAAAGCGCGGGCACAGGCGATTTGTATGTCGGATTGCAATTGACCGATATTCCCTTTGCAGGGATAAGTCAACAGCATCTGTCGGCATTCGTCGCTCATGATAAGCGGAACGCCCATCTTCTCTTCTTCTCGCTCCAAAAACCGGCGCAACAAAATTTCCCGTTCTTCACGTGTGCGTTCGCGCAACGGCGGCAGGGCCACTTTGACGGAAAAGCGCCGGTAGAGCGTTGGCAACAGCACGGTTTCCGGCGTTTCGGTGGTGGCACCGATCAACAGGACGCGGGCGTGGCGTTCCATGGATGTTTCTCCCAAACGGCGAAATACGCCCTGATCGATGAGATAAAACAGCATTTCCTGGCCCGCGGGAGGAAGACGGTGGATTTCGTCCAGGAACAGGACGCCCCCGTCAGCACGTTCCACCAGACCCGGCCGATCATGGGCGGCACCTGTGAAAGCCCCCTTCTTGATACCGAACAATTGTCCCATGAGCAATTCGGGATTTTGGGCGTACTCGGCACAGTTAAAAGCGACAAACGGGGCGTTGTACCGCAATCTGCCCCTGTCCGCGGCGATCCGATACAGGGTGTGGGCCAAATGGCTCTTCCCGGTTCCGGTCTCGCCGGTTATCAACATGGGCAATCCGTGCGGAGGGTACATCACGGCAGCGAGTGCTTCCTCCAAAACTGAGCGCAGACTGTGTTTGGCCCCAACAATATCGGCAAACAGTTCACCGACCAACGCTTGACGGGAAGAGGGAGGCATGGAATTGGCCGCCTCTTTGCCGGGGTTTTCCTCTGTTTTCGCGGGAGGATGAGGGAGATATCTCACCGGTCGTCCAGGAATCTTGCGTGCTTTTCCCTCTCTGACCAATTCATTGAGATAACGGCTGGCTGTGGATCGATCCAGATACAACTCCCGCCCCATCTGTTCCGCGCTGATCCCTCGGGGGTATTGTTCACTTAATGATCGCAACGCGTTTTCGACCAGATCCGTTTTTTTCATGGATCATTCCTCCCGTTCCTTCTTATCATACACACTTTGCACACTATAAGCCAAGCCTGATCATATGGAAATGATTGGGATGTGTCGGAGAGGGGGACCGGGGAGCCGCTGTGATCCATTGATGATCCCGTTGCGCCCTGGGCAAAACGGGAACGAGAAAGGCCTTTTGAGGGAAGGGATGAGACGGTTTCAACGTAGTTTTCCGATTTTTTATGTCATTGTTTGTTGATGACCATCATGACCAAAGATAGAATCAGGGGAGGACAACAAAAGAAAAGGGTGAAGGGCATGCGATTGTTGGAAGCGGTGTTGCAACACAACGCGTCGTTCGTGGAAGGCAAAGGGTATGAGCCGTATCGGACAAGTAAATACCCGGACAAAAAAATGGCGGTTCTCTCTTGTATGGATACGCGTTTGACGGAATTGTTGCCCAAAGCGATGAATCTCAAAAACGGCGATGCGAAGATCGTCAAAAATGCGGGAGCGGTCATCACCGATCCGTTTGACAGTGTCGTGCGCAGTCTGTTGGTCGCCGTCTTTGAACTGGGAGCGGAAGAAGTATTTATCGTTGCCCACCACGGTTGTGGTATGGCTGCCATTCAGCCGGAAAAAACACTGGAGAAAATGGTGAACCGCGGAGTATCCGCCGACGCGGTCCTGACACTGCAAGGAGCGGGAGTGGATTTGCATCAATGGCTGGAAGGGTTTGAATCAGTGGAGGAAAGCGTGAAAAAAAGTGTGCAAATGTTGCGGCAACATCCGTTGTTCCCGCCGGATGTGCCTGTTCACGGTCTGATCATCGATCCGGAGACGGGCAAGCTGGATCTGGTGGTGGATGGATACAAAGAATGACCGTCAAAGGACCTGATCAAAAAGCGTGTACCGCTTTTCCACGGGCGACCTTTGGGCTGAAAACAACAGGAGCGAGAGAACATGAGCACCCGGCATCATGTGTGGATGGCTGTTGCCAAACAAATGCCCAGCGGTTTGTGCCGCTGGGCATTTTATCATGTTTATGGCGTGGTGGGCGGGGAGGTGTTGTTACCGGTTGAACCGGTGTCGCCGCCCGGTTGCCCGGTATCACCGCCCGGCTGCCCGGTGTCGCCCGGTTGCCCGGTATCGCCGCCCGGTTGTCCGGTATCGCCACCCGTTTGCCCGGTGTCGCCCGGTTGCCCGGTATCTCCCGGCTGCCCGGTATCGCCACCCGTTTGCCCGGTGTCGCCCGGTTGCCCGGTGTCACCCGGTTGATCCTTGCCGGGTTGGTCAGTATTCCCTGGTTGTTCTGTCGGCGGCTCTTGATGCCGGTCATCCGTATTCTGATCTTGATTTTGGTCCTCATCCGGCTCGTCGTCCGTCACCGGAGGCGTCCAAGATGATCCGCCGCCTCCGCCCAAGGCGTCATATTTGAAGTGGGAAGCTTTTCTACCGGCCAGCGCCTTGCTCATCACGACGGAAAAGAATTTGGCCGGATACTTGCCGCCCGACAATTCCACCATATCGGCCTGTTTGCCGTTGTTGAAAATCGTCACCGCCATGACGTATTCCGGAGTGTAACCGACAAACCAAGCCTCTTTTCCGTGTTGGGTGGTTCCCGTTTTGCCGGCCACATCACGCCCATCAGGCAGTTGGGCCGCTTTGGCCGTTCCGTTCTCCACCACGTATTCCAGGATTTTTGTCATCAATTGTGCCGTTCGTTTGCTGTACACCTGTTTGACTTCGACCGGACGGTCGAGGTCCTTTTCATCGTTGTCCCGGCTGACGATTTTGGTAATGGCGTGCGCTTCGTACATCCGGCCGTTATTGGCGAAAGCGGAATACGCTTGCGCCATTTGCACCGTGTTGACACCGTGGTTCATTCCGCCCAGTGCCATCGCCGCCAATGAGCGGTCCTCCTTGTCCGGATTCAATCCCAACTTTTGGGCGTATTCATATGCCGTTTTCAATCCCACTTTTTCATTGAGAAGCCAGACCGTCGCCACGTTGAGCGATTTGGCGGCCACTGTTTTCAGCGGCACATAACCGTGAAACTGGTGATCGTAGTTGTCGGGTGAATATCCACCGACAGAGTAGGGTTCATCCCGCACGGGTGTATTCGGCCCGTATCCTTTTTTCTCAATGGCCGGAGCATACACGGTCAGGGGCTTGATCGACGACCCGGGTTGCATAGGCTGGGTGGCGAAGTTGATGTACCCCGGCAGGTAGTTGCGTCCGCCGGCCATCGCCACGATCTGTCCATTGTGCGGGTTGACGATCGTTGCCCCGGCTTCCAGTTGATCGTGGTTTTTGAAAAGCGACGGATCTTTCATCGCTTGCTCCAGCGCATCCTGTGCTTTGGTGTCCAGGCCCGTGTATACCTTGTAGCCGCCGCTGGTCAGTTCCTGTTCACTGATGTGATACAGCCGTTTCGCCTCTTCGATGACGTACCGTTTGTAAGCGGCGTATTTGTCTTTCTTGATGTACTTTTTAAGGTAGGCCCGATTGACGGACAATGGTTTCTTGGAGTAGAGTTCCCGTTCTTTTTCGGAAATCAGTCCCGCATCCTGCATCTTGTTCAACACGATGTTGCGCCGTTTTTTAGCCAGATCCGGGTTGTAATACGGGTTGTACCCCTCGGGTGATTGCGGCAGACCGGCCAGCAGGGCAATCTCGTCAATACTCAGATTTTCTTTGGTGATATCTTTGTCGAAATAGATCTTGGCAGCCATTTTGACACCGCGGACGTTGTTGCCCAAGTAGATGTAGTTGATATACGCTTCCAGAATTTCGTCCTTTTTATATTTGCGCTCCAGGTTCCACGCAATGGCGATTTCGTTCAACTTCCGCCAGATCGTTTTGTCCCGGTTGTCCAAAATGGCGTTTCGCGCCACCTGCATCGTGATCGTACTGCCGCCCTCAGCATGGCTCATCGTCAGGATATCCTTGACCAATGCCCGGGCCAAACCTTTATAGTCAACACCGCTGTGGTCATAGAAGCGGCGATCCTCCACGGCGACGAACGCTTTCGCCAGCATGGGCGATTTGATGTCTTTCAGCTTCACGTATTCCAGAGGGGCGTCGCCTAATGTGGCAAAGCGTTTACCGCTGCGGTCGTAAAGGCCGGAGGCGAACTCCATCTTTTTCAGGTCGTCCAGGTCATATACCGTCGTTACCATCAAGACCGCGATAGTAGATATAATGACCAATAAAAAAGAAGTAAGGAAGACCAGAAGCCACCATTTTTTGCTTGCTTTGAAGTTAAGAAGATATTTTAAATAAAACTTCGGAAATCGCGCATTCATCCCATCACCCCTCCTAAACAATATATAACATAACTGGTAGATCGGGAATTTGAAACTTGTATAACATTCATGGCCGTCTCATTCCGTGACGGACGATATGTGCACGTTATCTCCCGATTCCTCATTTTTTTCTCCACATATACATATATTCGTAAGCGTGTGTTTTTTTCCGCCCAGTTGTTCCCGGAATAAAGAAAGCGCCGGACGGATGGCTGGACGCAAGTGTTTGCCCGTGCTATACTCGAAAAGGGTGATATGTTAACCATCTATCATCAATAAGTTTACATTGGAGGGGCAAGCATTGTCACAGGTGACGGCCCGATATGCCGAATTGTTGGAGAAAAACCGGCGGTATCTGTGGAATCCCTTCACACAAATGAAGGAATATTTGGGCGATGAACCCGTGATCGTCGAGCGGGGCGAAGGTGTGAAACTGATTGATGTCAACGGCAGGGAGTATTACGACGGCAATGCTTCGGTCTGGCTCAACGTTCACGGTCACAACCGACGGGAATTGAATGAGGCGATCACGGAACAACTGGGAAAAATCGCCCATTCCACCTTGCTGGGGGCAGCCAACGTTCCTGCGTTGGAGCTGGCGGAGCGACTGGTGCAGTTGGCCCCGGACGGATTGAACAAGGTGTTTTATTCGGATAGCGGTGCCGAAGCGGTGGAAATTGCTCTCAAAATGGCTTTTTTGTACTGGAAACACCGCGGCCGTCCGGAGAAACGGCTGTTTTTGGGCATGACGAACGCTTACCACGGGGATACGGTCGGGGCGGTCAGTGTGGGCGGGATCGATTTGTTTCATGCATCTTTTGATGCCCTCCTGTTTGAAACGGAAAAAGTACCCTATCCCTACACGTACCGGTATCCCGGCAGTGAGGAAGCATGCGTCGAGGCCTGTTTGGAGGCATTGCGACGGAAGCTGGAGGAAAAGGCGGATGTCATCGCCGCACTGATTGTCGAACCGATCGTGCAAGGCGCGGGCGGCATCATCACCATGCCACCGGGATTCCTGAAAGCAGTTTCTGATTTGTGCAAACAGTACGACGTATTGTGGATCGCCGACGAGGTGGCTGTCGGGTTCGGTCGAACCGGCAGGATGTTCGCGTGCGAACACGAGGGTGTGGCCCCCGATCTGATGGCGCTGGGCAAAAAGATGACCGGCGGTTATTTGCCGGTGGCGGCGACACTGGCCACAGATGAAATCTATGACGCCTTTTACGGAGATTACGCCGAATGCAAAACCTTCTTTCACGGGCATTCCTACACGGGCAACCCGCTCGGGTGTGCGGTGGCGCTGGCCAACCTGGATCTGTACGAGCGGGAGGATTTGATCACGCACGTACAGGAGGTGGCCGAACATGCGGCCCGGGAGTTGGCCCGTTTCCTGGAGTTGCCCCATGTGGGCGACGTCCGGCAGCGCGGATTGATGATCGGTATTGAATTGGTGCGGGACAAAAGGACCAAGGAACCGTACCCCTGGGAAGAAGCGATCGGTGTCAAGGTGTGCCGCCGGGCGCGCGATTTGGGCTTGATCACCCGTCCGCTGGACAATGTGATCACCTTCCTGCCGCCGTTGGCCGTCCGTAAGGAGGAAACGACGGAGATGCTGGACATTTTGTACAGGGCCATTGCCGAGGTGACCGGTCGATGACGCGCGGAATCTTTGTGACGGCAACGGATACGGAAGTGGGGAAAACCGTCGTCACGGCGGGTTTGGCACTGGCACTCCGGGAACAGGGCTTACGCGTCGGTGTGATGAAACCGGTGCAAAGCGGGCATTTGGCCGACGACCCCGAAGGAGACGGAGGACGCTTAAAGCGGTGGACCGGGGTGGAGGCGGAGCTGGAGGAAATTGTGCCATATTCGTTTTCTCTGCCGGTGGCTCCTTGGATCGCGGCCCGGAGTGCCGGTGTCGCGATTGATCGAGCCGGGTTGGTTGAACGCATCCGTACGATGGCGGAACGATACGATCTGTTGTTGGTGGAAGGAGCGGGCGGGTTGTTGGTTCCGGTCGGTCCCGATTGGACGATGGCCGATCTGGCGGTGGAGCTGGGATGGCCGCTCGTGATCGTCGCCCGTCCCAACCTGGGAACCGTGAACCATACGGTGCTCACCTTGGAGGCAGCGCGAAATCGGGGTCTCCGTCCGCTGGGGGTGATTCTCAACGGGTACCGCGAAGGGGAACGGGTCCCCAGCTTGGAGGCCAACCCGGAAATGATCGAGCACTTCGGCGAAGCCCCCGTGTTGGGACGGATTCCGTGGATGGCGGAACCGGTGACGACGGAAACACTGCGGGATACATTTACCCGTGCAGTGGACGGTCGTGCGTTGGTGGAAAGGCTCCGGTTAACTGACCGGGTTGAGGATCACGTTTGATATGATTAAATTTGTTTCCATTTAACAATGTGCGGGGGAATCATTGGGCGGGACAGCATCAATGCCAGTTTGGCAAACGATGTTCCCAAGCTGCTGATCCTCGCCGTTTCCGGTTCGCTCGTAATCAGTGGCAATAAGGAAATGGTATCGATTTTTCATCTTTTCTGCCGGAGTGTATTATCTGGTTGCGGTTCCCGGAAACGCTTTATGTCTTGGATGGTTGCAGGGAACCGGACAGCGCAGGAGAAAGAACGCGGGCAATCGTGAAGCGTTCTCTGCCCGCGTCCATCGCCCCGGTTCGAAGAGGTCTTTCTTTACATCTTTGCTGGGTGCAGATGGAGCGAACCGTTAAAGTTATGCACGTGATTTTAAATGCCCTGAGTGAACAGGAGCAAAAAGAACATGGTGCAACCGGATGAAAATGGACGGGACAACTGAGACGGGTTGCGAATCGCATACATTTCAGATTGGAAAGGGGCGGTTTTCACATGTGGGAACAACAAACCGTCGGGACCCGTTGGGAAACACTGGCGGATAAGGCGTTGGCCGGACAATGCCTGACGCGTGAGGAGGCGTTGTCGGTCCTGCGGGCGGACGATGACGAATTGTTGCCGCTGTTGCATGCTGCCTTTCGCGTTCGCCGTCATTATTTCGGAAAAAAAGTGAAACTGAACATGATCATCAACGCCAAAAGCGGTTTGTGCCCCGAGGATTGCGGGTACTGCTCACAGTCCATTGTGTCGCAGGCTCCGATCGAAAAATACACCTTTCTGAAAAAGGATGTACTCGTGCAGGGGGCCCGCCAAGCCTGGGAGCGAAAAGCGGGTACCTACTGTATCGTCGCCAGCGGCCGCGGCCCGACGGAGCGGGAACTGGAAGAAGTGATCGCGGCTGTTCGCGAAATCAAGCAGGAGTTGCCGATGAAAATTTGCGCCTGTTTGGGCATTCTGACGGAGGATCAGGCGCGGCGGCTGAAGGAGGCCGGTGTCGACCGTTACAACCACAACTTGAACACCAGTGCCGATCATTATGCCAATATCACCACCACGCATACGTACGAGGACAGGGTGCAAACGGTGGAGACAGCCAAACAGGCGGGCATTTCCCCTTGCTCCGGATGCATTGTGGGAATGGGAGAGACGGATGAGCAGATTGTGGATGTGGCATACGCGTTGCGCGAATTGGATGCCGATTCGATCCCGGTCAACTTTTTGAACGCCATCCCCGGCACGCCGCTGGAGGGAATGGATGAACTCAACCCGCGGCGCTGTCTGAAAGTGCTCTGTCTGTTCCGCTTCATCTGCCCCAGCAAGGAGATCCGCATTTCCGGCGGTCGGGAGGTCAACTTGCGTTCGTTGCAGCCGTTTGCCTTGTATCCGGGCAATGCCATCTTCATCGGGGATTATCTCACCACACCGGGACAACAGGCGGAGCTGGATCACCAAATGATCCGGGACTTGGGATTTGAGATCGAGGAGTGTGCACTGTGAGTCTCTGGGAGGCAACGTTGCGCGGACGATTGGCCCGTTTGGAGCAGGAAGGCCGTCTTCGTTCCCTGGTGCCGGTTGCACGCGCGGTGGACCCGGTGTTGGAACGGGACGGACGATCGCTGATCAATTTCTCCTCCAACAATTATCTGGGACTGGCGAATCATCCGGAACTGATGGAAGCGGCCCGGAAAGGGGTGCAACGGGGAGCGGGAGCGACCGCTTCCCGTTTGATTGTGGGCCATGACGAGGAGACGGAACGGTTGGAACAAGAGATCGCCGCTTTTAAAGGAACGGAAGCCGCACTCGTTTTCGGATCGGGATACATGGCCAATGTGGGGGTTTTGTCGGCTTTGTTGCAACGGGGCGATGCGGTGTTCAGCGACAAGTGGAACCATGCGAGCATTGTTGACGGTATTCGCCTGAGTGGGGCGACGCTGTTCCGGTATCGGCACCAGGACATGGATCATCTGGAAGCGCAATTGCGTCAGGCGGAGAAAAAAGGCATTCGACGCAAGTTGATCGTGACCGACACGGTGTTCAGCATGGATGGGGATGTGGCTCGTTTACACGACCTCGTCGCACTGAAGGAGCGTTACGATGCGGCATTGATGGTGGATGAGGCCCATGGCGGAGGGGTGTTCGGTTCCAGCGGAGAAGGGGCCGCTCACCATATGGGATTGGCCGATCAGGTGGATCTGCATATGGGCACGTTCAGCAAGGCGTTCGGGGTTGTGGGGGCATATGTGGCCGGCAACCGGACATGGATCTCTTATCTCGTCAATACGTGTCGGTCCTTCATCTATACCACGGCATTGCCACCCGTCGTGATCGAGATGATTCGCACTTCCCTCCGGTTGGTGCGGGAGGCGGGAGACAGGCGAACCGCGCTCCGTCAAAAAGCGGCCCGCTTTCGCAACCGGTTGAAAATGTCAGGCTTGAATATCGGCCCCTCCGAAACACAAATCGTCCCGTTGATCGTCGGCGACGTGCACGCTACCGTCAAATTGAGTCAATCTCTGATGGAAAGCGGGGTGCTGGCCGTTCCCATCCGTCCGCCCACCGTCCCGGAAGGAACTGCCCGGCTGCGGTTTTCCCTGATGGCGACCCATACGGATGAGCATCTGGAAACGGCGATTGCCGCAATTGAGCGGGCGGTTCGAACGGGGGGAGTGACCATTTATGACTGAAGCATTATCTGTTTTGTGGTTGACGGGTTGGAGCGCCCCGCCCTCCGTTTGGCAGCCGGTCATCGATCGTTTTTCCCGTGACCATCCCCGTGCCCGTCACCAACTGGTGGATGTTCACACCTTACTGAAAGAGGATAGCGGAATGTCCCCGCACGACTGGCTGACGGATGGTTCCTGGTGGCTGGTGGGCTGGTCCATGGGCGGGATGTTGGCGTTGGAATGGGCACGTACGGTTCCCGGCCGTGTACGGGGGGTTTTGGCGATCGGCGTGACGGATCAGTTCGTCCGGTCACCCCGCTCGCCCGACGGTTGGGACGAACGCGTGCTGCGGCGAATGATACGGTTGTTGTCGATTGATCCGGAACAGGTGCTTGCCGATTTCGACCGTCGGATGTTCTCCTCCGCCGAGAAGAAAGCAGGATGGCTGGATCAGTGGTGTCAGTCCTGCCGGAATCAGCAGAAACCGGATGTTTCCGGGCTGTTGGTCGGTTTGGACTTTCTTCGGCGTTTTTCGTTCCTGGATTCACCGTTGTCCGTTCCCGTTTTTCTGCTGCACGGCGAAGACGACGCGATTTGTCCCGTCTCAGGTGCCGGGCGTTTGGCCCGAACGCTGCCGAAGGCGGAATTGACGGTGTGGAAAGATGCAGGACATTTGCCGTTTTGGACCCAACCCGAACGTTTTCATTTCTGGCTGAAGGAGCGGATCAACTGTGATACTGGACAAAAACCGGGTGGCCCGTCAATTTAATCGCCATGTATCCACATACGACGAATACGCGATTGTGCAGAAGCGCATGGCCCATCACATCATGCAAACGCTGTCGGAGCGCGATGTCAGGGCGGAGCGGATTTTGGAGATCGGGTGCGGGACGGGGTATCTGACGCAATTATTGGCGGAACGGTATCCTTCGGCGGCGATCACGGCGGTGGATTTGGCCGAAAACATGGTGCAAGCCGCCAAAGATCGATTGGGCGATTCGGCGACCATTCGTTTTTTGATCGGAGATGCGGAAACGATGGAATGGGATGAGACATTTGATCTGATCGTTTCCAATGCCACCGTGCAATGGTTTGGTGCTCCCGAGCGTTCGTTTTGCACATTGACCGACCATTTGCAACCCGGAGGCTGGATCGTGTTCTCCACATTCGGTCCCGACACCTTCCGGGAGCTGCACCGGCAATTTCAAGAGGTGGAGCGTGATCTTCATCTGCCTTCGGGCATGCACGGATTGCGCCTGCGCTGTGCGGAGGAGTGGGAACACATCCTTCGACATGCCGGATTGAAGCATGTGGGGTCGAGAGATTGCCGGTACCGGTTGGAATATCCGGACTGTTACGCTTTTTTGCAATCCATCAAGCAAACGGGGGCCAGTTACAGCGCTTCCCCCGCGGTTTCCCTTTCCGCCCAACGCTCCTTGCTGCGCGAAGTGGTTCGCCGTTACAACCACGTGTACCGTTCCCGGGAAGGTGTATATGCCACGTATCAGCTCGTTCAGGCATGGGGGAGAAAAGAGGGATAAACCATCACACAGAGGTACTAAACGATTTGATATCTCTCACGGCTGAAGCCGCGGGATTCTTGGGTCGTTACCGTTCGCAGTCTGTGTCCGCTTTGGACAACGCCCAAGTTCCCCGATTCGACCGTGGGCTTCTGCAAACTGATCAAGCCGGCTTGTTCAAGTGGGATTCCATTGTCGTTCGAAAGGGGGTGCCACATGATCGTGGGACCGACGGAACGAGCGGCACTCCGGTTGGAATCTTCGTTCCACTCACCAGACATCCTTATGCCGAAAGCCTCAATATACCATGAACTGACCAGAAACGTTCAAAGGATGAAGGGCAGACACGATATTCCCGGGAAAAACTGAAAAAAGGGCATGTGCCAATCTCTGGGATGGGAGAATTGGCGCGCTGATCAGTTGGTTCATGATCTGGCGGAGGAGAGAAAGCATGCAGATCCGGGCAAATTCGGGAATCGGATGCGGCAGCGTGGAAACAACCGTTTTGTGAGACTTCGTTCGTGCCGTTCGTACCGTGAGAACGGCAGGAATTTTTATCGAAGAAGCCCAAGATGGAATCCGGGAAATGTTGTCAAGGGACAATCATACGATACGGGTGGCGGGTGCATAGGTGGATGCATGTTGGGTGGACATGCTGTATATAAAAAAATCCCCGCACGTAATGGGGGATTCAGGCTGATGATATCGTGGTTCTGTTTATTGCGTTATTGTGCTTTGGATGCATTCAGTGCGGAATGCTTGCGGGAATAGGAGAAGTAGACGATCAGCCCGATCGTCAACCAGATCAGAAACGCCACCCATGTGATCCACAGCAATTGGGTCATCAGGAAAGCGCACAGCACGATGGACCCGATCGGAATGAACGGAACGGCGGGACAGCGGAATCCCCGCGGAAGATCGGGCTGGGTTTTGCGCAGAATGATCACACTGACGGAAACCATGATGAATGCGAACAAGGTTCCGATGTTGACCAATTCTGCGATTTGGGTGATCGGTAACAACGCACCGATCAGTCCGGCGATGATGCCCAACACCCAGGTGACACTGTAAGGGGTACGATATTTCTCGTGCACGCGGGAAAACCATCCGGGCAACAGACCGTCTCGCGACATGGCGAACGCCACGCGGGTTTGGGCGTAAAGTATCACCAGCATCACCGTCGTCATGCCCACGATGGCACCGACGTCGATAAACGCGGCGAACCAGTTTTGACCGGCGATCTGCAGGGCCAGCGAGACTGGATGGTCCTCATGTCCACGGATTTGCTGGTACGGGATGATCCCTGTCATAATGGCGGAAACCACCATGTACAACAATGTGCAAATTCCCAGTGAATACAATAATCCCCGTGGCAACGTGCGTGCCGGATCACGCGCTTCCTCGGCCGCAGCACTCACCGCGTCAAATCCCAGGTAAGCCGAAAAGACTATCGCCGCAGCGGTAAAGATGCCCTGGGTCCCAAAAGGTGCGAACGGTTGCCAGTTGGCCGGCTTCACGTAAAACACGCCGATCAGGATAAACAGCAGGACCACGCCGACTTTAACCAAAACCATCACGTTGTTGACCCGTTTGGACTCTTTGATGCCCCGGGATAACAAAAACGTGATCAGCATGACGATCAAAAAGGCGGGCAGGTTGAACAGCGTTGTCTTGTCGGGTACGGCCCCGGGGGCTGCCGTCAGGGCGTCAGGCAATTTCAGTCCGAATCCGCTGAGAAGAGACTGGAAGTAACCGGACCAGCCGGATGAAACAGCGCTGACAGCGAGCAAATATTCCAACACCAAATCCCAACCGATGATCCAGGCGGCCAGCTCACCCAAAGTGACATAGCTGTATGTGTACACCGAGCCGGATACGGGCACCGTGGAAGCGAACTCCGCGTACGCCAGAGCGGAAAGGGCACAGGCCAGTCCGGCGATGGCAAATGACACCATCAATCCGGGACCTGCTTTTAACGCACCGGTGCCGGTAAACACAAAAATACCGGTGCCGATGATGGCGCCGATGCCGAGCATGGTGAGATCCCATACACCCAGTTCCCTTTTTAGTCCTGTGCTTTGTCGACTGTTATCAATCAGTGAACGAACACTTTTTTTTCGAAACAGATCCAATTCCAATACCCCCAGGAAACATTGTCTCCACTTCGCAAATAGTCACGCAATTCTGTTCGGAGAGGCCATCTCTCCGCATGTTTTTTATATTAACGCGTTGGGGGAATAAAATGCAAAGGAAAAAACAAGTAAAAGCAACAAGGGTATCCATCACGCTCGGATGGGAAAACCAATACCTCTCGCAAGTCCAACAGAATTCGGGCACAATCGAGTCGGGAAGTGAGAAAAAACTGAAAACTGCTATGCAGGCAAAAACTTGGGAAACAAAAATCACCCAGGATTTGACGAAGCCATCGTGGATGGATGTGGACTGCCATGCCGGATGAAGCGAGAAGCCCACCTTGACCAACGGGAGTGCCTCAGGTGCTTCCAGCCTTGTGGGGCAAGTCACTTGAACCTTTGAGAGGGAATCAGATATCTGAGCAGGGCAAGGAGATGAAATTGTGGAAGAAAAAAGCACAATCATAGTGATTCCGCCGTTGACAGAGGAAGATCAAAGTTGGCTGGAAGACTTATGGGTGTCCGAATGGGGCGGAAAGACGATGATATCGAAGGGCAGGACCTGTCACATTCGAGACTTGGATGCTCTTATTGCATGGAACAATCATACTCGTGTTGGTGCGGCAACCTATCACTTGGAAAATGAGGAATGTGAGTTACTGAGCATCAACTCCACAGTTAAAGGTTTGGGTGTCGGCAGTGGGCTACTTACAGCCTTTGAGCAAACTGCACGTCAAGCCGGAGCGCGTCGTGCTTGGCTTATTACTTCAAATGACAACCTGGATGCTTTACGTTTCTATCAACGGCATGGATACCGTATCGTTGCCGTGCATCCGAACGCAATTGATGAGGCTCGAAAATTGAAACCCTCCATTCCCTTGATTGGATCTTATGAAATCCCCATCCATGATGAACTTGAACTCGAAAAATGGCTATGAGCGCGAATGGTGTAATATCGGAAATGAAGTGTGAGCCTTTGACAATATGCCGATTTACGCATTTTACCTATGATGTGCTCACTGGTGCAGGGGAAAGCACTGCGATCGGAAAGCCTTTGGCAGGCTGTCGGATGCTCCCCCCGGAGCACGATCATTGATTCCGAATACCGGAAAGTAAACTCCGGCCCCATCCTCATCAACATCTGTGCCCGGAACCAAACCTTGGCAGAGTGGCAAAATTGCTGACATCCCAAACACCGATCCACCCGATCCAACAAATTCTCCTACTCTGTAAGAATGTCAGATGGTGAACCAAGCATACAACATGTTGATTTGATGAATTGGTATTCAAAACGTAAATATTTCAGGCAGTGTAAAAAGCCCCGGTTTTCGAAAACCGGGGCTTTGGAATGGGATTTATTGATCGAGATGGATCGTCGTTTGCGTGTTCAATGATGAATGTCTGCGGGAATAAGTGAAGTAAATCGTCAAACCAATGGCCAGCCAGATGGTGAAAGCGATCCAGGTCAATTGAGTCAGGCGCGTCATCAGGAACACACAGAAGAGGATCGCCAAGATCGGAATCAACGGAACGGCCGGGCAACGGAACGCACGGGGGAGATCCGGTTGCGTTTTTCGCAGGACAATGACGCCGATCGAGATCATGACAAAAGCAGCCAAGGTGCCCATGTTGACCAATTGCGCGATTTTGTCCAGCGGAACCAGCGCACCGATCAACGCCGATACGGTTCCAAGGATCCAGGTCGCGCCGAACGGCGTGCGGTACTTTTCATGCACGTTGGAGAACCATTTTGGCAACAGACCGTCACGGGACATGGCAAAAATGATCCGTGTCTGTCCGTACAACATCACCAGCATCACGGTGGTCATCCCGAGAATGGCGCCGAGGCTGATGAACCCGGCAAACCAGTTTTGTCCAGCCATTTGCAGGGCCAGCGCGACCGGATGGTCTTCATGCCCTTTGAATTGTTGATAGGGCACGATGCCGGTCATGATCCCGCTGACCACCACGTACAACAGGGTACAGATTCCCAGCGAGTACAAGATGCCGCGCGGCAGGTCGCGGTCGGGATTCCGCGTTTCTTCTGCAGCGGTACTGACGGCGTCGAATCCCAGATACGCGAAGAAGACCAGTGCCGCCACGTTGAAAATGCCATCCCAGCCGAATGGGGCAAACGGTTGCCAGTTGGCGGGTTTCACGTAGCCCACGCCGACGATGATAAAGGCGAGCACCACCGCCACTTTCATGATCACCATCACGTTGTTGACCCGTTTGGACTCCCGAATCCCGCGCGCCAGCAGGAACGTGATCAACATGACGATCAGGAATGCCGGCAAGTTGAAGTAGGTCGTTGTCTTGTCGATTGCTCCCGGTGCTGCGGACAGCGCCGTCGGCAACTTGACGCCAACCCCCTCAAGCAGGGATTGGAAATAGCCCGACCAACCGGTGGAAACCGCACTGACGGCCAAGAGGTACTCCAGAATCAGATCCCAACCGATGATCCACGCCCAAAATTCGCCCATGGTGGCGTAGCTGTAGGTATAGACGGAACCGGACACCGGTACGGTTGAGGCGAACTCAGCGTAGGAGAGTGCCGCGAATACACAGGCCAGACCGGCAATGACAAAAGAAAGGGTCAGTCCCGGCCCCGCTTGGATGGCACCTTCACCGGTCAGAACAAAAATCCCCGTGCCGATGATGGCACCGATGCCGAGCAGGGTGAGATCCCATGCGGTAAGTTCCTTGCGCAGGGTTCGACCTTGTTGCGTGCTTTTGATTAGATCAGGAATGCTTTTTTTGCGAAAAAGACTCATGTAAGACCCCCCTTGAAAAGAAACATGTGTGAATAAAAGCGGTTGCCACATGATTATTCGCCGTCCATAAAGTTTATCCCTTTTGAATTCTCAGTCAATTTTGGCGCAAAAAATGATCTGAGTGATGATTCCCTGTTGTCTGTACAAAACAGCAACATATCACAAGCGATATGCGACTGATTTTTGTATATCCGACAAGGAGGCGGACGCGCATGTTCAAAACCTTGTTGGCTTCATTGGGAGTGGGTGCTGCCAAGATTGATCTGATCTTCGATGATGCCACCGTCACCATGGTCCAGTCCGGCAACGGCAAGTTGGTACTGACCGATGGGGACATGAAACAGAAAAAAATGAAAAATTGACGGCCGAATTTCATGTGTCTTCATCGTTTCAACGCGGTGATGAAACGGTCTATGTAGATGATACAGTATCCACAATCCCCGTGACAATGGATGGTTTTACCACCTGTCCTGGAGAAACGCAGGAGTTTTCCTTCTCGTTCGTAAGTCGTATGTCCGGCGTATTTGCCTGTGTCCTCGGTACGTACGCGATAGGTTGAATCCTCAAAGATTTCTTATGGATATCTGATGCTCACAAAATGCCGGGTGTGCTATCATTGGAAACGTACCCCATGTAAAAGGAGGAAGCATCGTTGTTCAAGACATTGCTCGCATCGCTGGGAATCGGTTCAGCACGCATCGATCTTGTGCTGGATCGCGATGAGGTTGTCATGGGTGAAAAAGTAACGGGGCAACTGTACGTCTATGGCGGGAATGTCGAACAAGCGATCGAAGGGCTGTCTGTCGATCTGCGTTTGAAATCCCGTCACGTCAAAACGGGCCAAGAGATGGAAGAGACGGTTTGCACAATTGAAGTGACCGACGAGGAATTCACATTGCGTCCGGGTGTGGAAATGAAATTCCCGTTCTCTTTCGTATGTCCTTATACCCTGCCCATTTCTTCGATCAACACGAAATATTACTTTATGTCCAATCTGGAAATTGACAACGGCGTCGATGCCAAGGATCGGGACTTTATCAGAATCAAACCTGTCGGGCCGATCAAGTGGTTCCTTGAGGGCATGTCCGAACTGGGGCTGGAGTTGAAAGCGGAAGGCTTGTCCGGCGATGAGGACGAGTATCTGCAAATGTTTCAATTTCAACCGGCCGATTGGCTCAAAGGCCAAACAGATGAAATCATCTTCTGGTATGATACGGTCAAATCGAAAAAAGAGTTGCGCGGCTTTTTTGAGTTGAAAGGCCAGTCTTCCGCAAAAGGCGATTATCTCAGCCTTGACCTGGAACAGCTGGCGACACGTGAGTCGGCGGCGGAAACGATTCGGACCCATCTGCAACGCCATTTAAAAGGGCTGCAGGTCTGACGGTCAGCATCAATACGTTTTTGCGTATGGGATCTTCTTCCGGGTTGAGTCGAACATAGAGTTCCTCCGAGGCGCTGTCTTCCACGGTGAGTTTGGTGGAAAATCAGCGCCTTTTTGATTTGTGGAGATTCTGTGAAAGAATGTTTCCTTATTCAAATAAACTAATACATTTTTTAACGGATGTGTTGTAAAATCGTATCGTAAAACTTCGCATGGTGTTGGAGGGAAAGATGGAGACGGAGAAACTGATATCTGCCAAAGACGTTGTCGTGCAGTTTGTGTTGCGCTACAAAAAATGGCTGTTGATTGCAGTCGCTGTCGTCGCCGTTTTGGTTGGCGTCATCAGTGCGATGCAGGAAGATCCAAATGAACTGATCAATCAGTTTGAAAAGGCGGTTGCCACTGGTGATGTGGATGAACTGGAAGATTTGGTTGACAGTGATGATGTGGATCTGGACGAAAAATATCTCCGCCAGTTCATCAACCATGCCCAAAATCACGCGGATTATATGCAAGCAACCATGCAAATTCTCAGATGGCAGTTGGCGATTTATGATCCGACCGCCGATACCGGCATGGAGTACGGGACCGATGCCTTTCCTTCCATCGCCGAGCTGAAGAATATGGGCGATTTTTATCTGCGGAAAAATGAACATTGGCTCTTGCCTGACACTTACGATATTGTCGTACGTCCTTATTATCTGAATCTGAAGACCAATGAACCCGACGCGGTTCTCAAAGTGGACGGCAAAGAAGTGCTGAAAACGACCAATGACAAGCTGACTTACCGGATGGGTCCGCTGATGCCGGGTGTGTATGAAATTTCGGCGGAAAAGAAATTTCCGTATGCCAACCTTCATTCCAAACAAAAGATGGAACTGTTCGGTTATGATGACCACAATGTGACAGGTGATCTCACCCTGGAGCGCTTCGAAGTAGGAATCGAGTCAACGTTCCCCGACACCCAAGTATGGATCAACGGAAAATCGACGGGAAAAACCGTGGCGCAGATGAGCAAATTCGGCCCGGTTTCCAAGGATGGATCGGTCAAAATATCCGGACGATACCAATTCCCTTGGGGGCCGGCCCAGAGTGAAGCGATTGCCGTCGATGAAAATACGGAGAGCGTGGATATCACTCCCAATCCGTTCCTGCAAAAACAATATCAAAAAATGCTGACTGACGTGATCAATCAGTTCGCGAAGCAAAAGATCCTGGCCCAATTGAAACGGGATATTTCCGTGATGACCACCGCCACGGATAATGTCAAGGAAAATTACCTGGTTCCGGATTACTATGATGGAACATATAAAGGTGAAGCATTGGGGACCACGATCGATTATGATCAAGTATCACTGTCAGAGGAGGATGGGGTATACACAGTAACACTTCCCGTGAAATTTCACTACAAGTTGAAGCTATACGATCAATTTACTGATCCAAATGAACCGTTGGATGAGGAGTTTGAAGACAAACAGGTCACCTTGGAATATCATCCGGATACAAAAAAATGGGTTGTTTCCAATGAAGAATCACTTTATGATTTTGGAAGTGGTGATTACTTCACAGGTGCTCATACAGTCCAAAGTGATTTCAAATAATACGAAGGACCGCCACACAGCGGTCCTTTTTCTTAACCCCATATCACCGGATTGCCGGTTTCCACAGACGCTTGAAACACGTTGATCAGCGGTTGAAGGATGTGGTCGAAGTCCTTTCCCGATATGTTCCGCTTCTCCACTTGCAGCAATCGGGGAAGCCGCTCGCCGTCCCGGATTGGCAGAGTGGACAAGATGTGGGTACCGGAGGAGAGATCCTGAAACAAAACAGCTCCTTCTTCGGATTTTCTTTTCTGTTCGAAGCAGACGGACCGAAACAGGATTTCTTCCACCTTTAAATCCCGCTCAGCCAGTTTGCCGACGAAAAATCCTTCTTCATCCAGCCCAATGGCGGTACGATCTTGTGCGTTCCAGCCGAGAAAACTGACTGCATCGGTGTTATGAAGGTAGAGTATTTCCCCCGTTTCTTTGTCCATGAGATGGACTCCTGTTCCCAAATCGGCTTCCTGGTGAACATCTTGCAGTTCTTTCAAGGCCCTGCTGGCCAGTGCGGCGTCCGTTCGCCCCTCGTTATCGGAGGGGAGTGCCTGATACAGTGCCGGAAAACGTTCCCAACCAATTTTCTCTAATAATTGTAAAAAACGTGTGTATCCTTCCCAATCAGTAATCCTTTCATCCGTATACCATAGATTGGGATGCGGACAACACGATCCCAACCACTCATCAAACATGGCAAGATATTCGTCAAACCGTTCGTCTTCCATCGGGAAGTCAAGATCGGGATATCCTTCCTCATCTGTCACAATGTAGGGACGAATCGTTTCCGGCGGCGGTTCGGTTACCCCCTCCCGGAAACAGTTACAATACACGACAGCATCCAGTCCCATGATCCTTCTCCTTTCTCAGAGGGAGTGTGGTCATTCCAGGTCCGGGGAAAGAGCGGTCTTTTTTCCTGGCGAGTTTGTCGTGTCGCGAAACGGGAGCGAGAGGAAAAAGAAACGCGATCTGACTGGATCAAACGGTTTGCGGGCGCTTCGTTCCTCAGTTTGGAGTCATCTGGGCAAGTGAAGGTTCCCGTCCTTCGGTTGGACATGTCATGTCTCATTGTACCACAACCAATCGAAGGATCACTGCTGTTTCGTATATAACCGTGTATTCCAACCGTTTTACACGAAATTAGCCGAAAAGGTATCATCTTCTTTGCAAAATCGTGCTTTACATCAAGGGGAAGCTGTTGCATAATTGCATGAAAAACGATACAATGCACTCTTGATTTTCATTTCAAAAATGAATGGGGCACAACATCAATGATGGCGGAAAGGCGGTGAACCGATGGATTCCGGTTACATATATGCAACGTATCTCGTACAAGGGGCAGCGGATTTGGAGAAGAAAGCCCGCGGCATTGCCGTCGGATTGACGGTGGGGACATGGACCGGGCTGCCTCGTGAAAAACAGGAGCAAATGGCCTCTTATCTGGGGAAGGTGGAGGATATAGCCCGGTTGGAGCCGGCTGACGATGGTACGCATCGCGGTCGAATCACCATCGGGTATCCCGTGCGCAACCTGACGGCAGATCTGCCGGCCGTGTTGACGACCGTATTCGGCAAGTTGTCGATGGACGGCAAAATCAAGCTGATGGATCTGCAATTGCCGGACGAATTTTTGTCCCGTTTTCCGGGACCGCGCTTTGGCATCGAGGGCATCCGCAAGCATTTGGGTGTGTACGACCGGCCGCTGTTGATGAGTATTTTCAAGCAATGTATCGGTCTTTCCCTTGACGAGCTGGAATCGGAGTATCAAAAGCAGATCGAAGGTGGCGTCGATTTGGTCAAAGATGACGAAATATTTTTCCGCGATGATTTGGCCCCGGTGGAAGAGCGGGTCAGAGCGTTTGAACGGCGCAACCGTGTTTGGGAAGAGCAGACCGGAAAGAAAGTGTTGTATGCGGTCAACCTGACCGGCCCCGTCACGCAATTGCCCGATCGGGCCAAGCGATTGGTCGAAGCCGGCGCTTCCTGCCTGTTGCTCAACGTCGCGCCGTATGGGTGGGATGTGTTGCATCGGTTGGCGGAGGACCCGGACATCCCTGTTCCGATCATGGCGCATCCTGCGTTTACCGGTGCCATTTACGCCTCCCCCGATTACGGTCTGTCCGCCGCGTTGCTGTTGGGCAAACTTCTGCGCTGGGCAGGGGCGGATATCGTACTGTATCCGTCACCATACGGCAGTGTGGCCATGCCGAGAGAAGAAGCACTCAAAGTGGCACAGCATCTGCGGGAGAACAACGGAGCACACCTGCCGGCATTCCCCGCTCCCTCGGCCGGAATCCATTCGGGGTTGGTACCCGTGCTGTACCGTGATTTTGGCAGAGACGCGATTGTCAACGCCGGAGGCGGCATTCACGGACATCCGGACGGTTCGACGCAAGGCGGTCGCGCTTTTGTTGACGCGATCGAGGCGGTGGTATCCGGTGTGACGTTGGAGGAAAAAGCGGAAACGTCGGCGGCACTGCGCAAGGCCATTGATGCGTGGGGGGTGGTAAAGGCGTGAAGCATGGACGACAACGCGTCATATTTTGCGATTTTGACGGCACGATTACGACCAATGACAATATCGTGCAGATCATGAAGCACTTCGATCCACCCGGGTGGAAAAACATCGTGGATGACATCCTGGCGAGACGAATCAGTGTTCGCCGGGGCGTGGGACGGTTGTTTTCACTGCTTCCATCCGCCCGGAGGGAGGAAATCGTCTCCTACGTCCTTGAACAGGCCGAAATCCGGCCGGGATTTGGGGAGTTCTTGGCTTTTTGCCGTGAGCGGGACATTCGTCTGCTGATCACCAGCGGGGGAATCGATTTTTTCGTCTATCCGATTTTGTCCAAATTCGACATCCCCCGCGACGATATTTATTGCAACGCCAGCGACTTTTCAGGAGAGACGATTCAGATCCTGTGGCCGCATTCCTGTGACGAGCACTGCGACAATGACTGCGGGATGTGCAAAACCAGCATCATCCGATCCTTTTCTTCGGAGCGATACGAAAAAATCGTGATCGGCGACAGTGTCACCGATTTGGCCGGGTCCCGGTTGGCCGACTGGGTGCTGGCGCGGGATTACCTGCTGGAGAAATGCCGGGAGTTGGATCTTCCGCACGCGCCGTTCGATACCTTTTACGATTGTATCGACCGGTTGAGCTCCCCGGTGGGTGTGAAGTGAGGGGGAAGACAACGTGACAGTGAATCAAACAAGCAATCGGGGGACCGAAGTTCCGCTCGAAGCGGTGCAACAGGCGTTCAATACCTTGCGGCGGATCAAAACGCGCCTCGCCGAACGCGGTTGGTTTCCCGCCACGAGCGGCAATCTGTCCGTCAAAGTGGTGTATGGTGAAGCCTCGGTGATCGCCATAACGGCAAGCGGCAAAGACAAGGCGGTTCACACCCCGGAGGATTTTTTGCTGGTGGATGAAAACGGCGTACCGGTGGCTCCCACCGAACTGAAGCCTTCTGCGGAGACGTTGGTGCATACGGCGCTGTATCGCAAGTTTCCCGAGTGTGGAGCGGTGTTTCATGTTCACACCGTCTCCAACAACTTGGTTTCGGAGTTGTACGGTGACCATGGTGCCGTCACCTTCACCAACCATGAACTGATCAAAGCTTTGGGACATTGGGAGGAGGGTGCCGGCGTCACGGTGCCGATCGTGCCCAACCACGCCCATATCCCCACATTGGCATCCGCAGTGGAACGGGTGGCCGCTTGGGACAGCCGGGGCGTGTTGATCCGAAATCACGGGATTTACGCTTGGGGGGAAGATGCTTTTGCCGCTTTGCGCCATTTGGAAGCTTGGGAGTTTTTGTTTGAGTATGAAATCAAGCGGCGCTTGTTGATGAGCAGGTGATTGTCCGGAGCCTGGGGCGTGTCAGGTATATCCGTGAGGGAGTAGGAGCTTTCCCTGGGTGAGCGAAGACCTGCCCCGGCCGAGCGAAGCCCCGGAGAGCGCAGAATAAAATTCGCGGGCAACTTCCTCTCAGCAAAAATGTACCATGTCCGATTCTGCGTTCCGGGGCTCAAGCGGCCGAAACCTGCTTCCTTGCAGGACGCGGGTGGAGCGTGCAGAAAAGCAACCGGACGGCATTTACCAGACCACGCGCAGGGCCGGGTTTCGCCGGCACGCAAGCGTCCGGTCAATGGGGATCATTTGAATTTTCATGTGAAAGGAGCAACTACAATGGCAAGCATTCGCATTCGGAATACGGGTGAGCGGATTGAGGGAGAGGCTGACGTTCGTGCTTTTTTGGAAGACCAAGGTGTGTTGTATGAACATTGGGACACGGAAAAAATGCCGGAAAAGCTGAGGGACAAATTCGTTCTGACCGATGAGGAGAAAGAGGAGATTTTGCGGGCGTACGATGAGGATATCCGCTCATTGGCCGAACGAAACGGCTATGTGAAGTGGGATGTGGTGGCGTTGTCACCGGAAACGCCCAACCTGGACGAGTTGCTGAAGAAGTTCGAGCAGGTTCACGTTCACACGGAGGATGAAGTACGGGCCATCGCAGCCGGCAACGGTATTTTCACGATCAAGGGCAAAGAGGAAACGGGATATTTCGATGTGGAACTGTCCGCCGGTGATGTCATCTCGGTCCCGGTGAACACGCCGCATTTCTTTACGCTGATGGAGAATCGGCGTGTGGTGGCCATCCGCTTGTTCATCGACCCGTCGGGCTGGGTGGCTCATCCGGTGAATGACCCGACTTTTCAACCGTAAGCGTACTTGAAAAGGGTGTTTCGATGAGGAGCGGAAGCCGTCTCCCCGGTCTAAAGGCCGTCAAAGGGTACGCGGGGGCGGAGACGGCTTTCCTCGTAACTCAGCATGTGGAGAAAAGTTCTTTACGAGCGTTTGATTTTGGACAATCCTGTGCTCATGCATCTCAGTATACAGAAATTTCAAATCATTGAAATGGCAGTAAAGCGTTGCAAATCCGATGATGCAAAAAGATGGCGGGGAGGAGAGGGGATATGTCAAATTACCATCCGTTGACGGAAGCCGAAGCGGTTCAATACGCACGGTCCATTCCAGGGCTGTTTTCCGAAGGGGCTGTATTAACCAGCAGGGAAATCGGGGACGGTAATCTGAATCTCGTGTTCCACATCCGGGAGGAAGGCCGGGAAAAGGGGGTCATTCTCAAGCAGGCACTCCCTTATGCCCGCGTGGTCGGCGAATCATGGCCGCTCACGCTGGATCGGGCGCGCATCGAATCCGAAGCGTTGCAGGTACAGGAGAAACTGGCGGACGGTTTGGTTCCCCGGGTGTATCGGTATGATTCTGACCTGGCTCTGACTGTCATGGAGGACCTGACCGATCACATCGTGATGCGAAAAGGGTTGATCGCACGTCAACAATATCCGTATTTCGCCGAGCACATGGCACGGTTTTTGGCTCGGACGCTCTTTTTTACCTCCGATTTCTATGTCGACCGTCAGGAGAAAAAAGAGTGGGTGCGCCGGTTTCTCAACCCGCAAATGTGCGACATCACCGAAGGATTGGTCTTTACCGATCCCTATTACGATGCAGAAACCAACTCGTTCAACCCGTTGATCAGGAGCGAGGTGGAGGCGATTTGGCGGGATAATGCGCTCAAGCGGGAGATTGCGGAATTGAAAGAGGCGTTCATGACACAGGCGCAAGCGTTGGTACATGGCGATTTGCACACAGGTTCCATCATGGTGACAGAGACAAGCACCAAAGTGATTGATCCGGAATTCGCCTATTATGGTCCGATGGGTTTCGACATCGGTGCATTGGTTGCCAACCTGCTGTTGTCCTACGCCTCTCATGAGGGACATACCGCGGACGAAGAAGTCCGAATCGCCTACCAAGAATGGTTGTTGGAAACGATTGAAACCATCTGGAACGGATTTGAGAAACAATTCTCCGCTTTGTGGCAGGAACACGTCAAGGATGAGATGTGGCGCGTGCCGGGATACCGGGAACGCTTCCTCACCCGTGTGCTCCAAGACAGTGCCGGTTTCGCAGGATGCAAGATGTTGCGCAGGGTGATCGGGTTGGCCCCGGTAGCTGACCTGGAGACGATCGAAGATCCACACGTGCGTGCAAAGGCGGAAGTGTTGGCTCTTCACATCGGTCAGACGCTGATCCATCGGCGGAAGACGCTGGAGACGATCGGACAGTTGACGGCATGGGTCCGGGAAGTAGCGAAAGAGAAGGTGGCGAAGTGATATGACGGTCTCGATGGAAAAAATTCCGCACCCCCGTTCCGTAATCTGGCGGGATGACCGGCTCCTGCTGCTGGACCAGCGGCGATTGCCCACAGAAACGATCTACTTGGAGCTGACGACACCCGAGGAAGTGCGGGAAGCGATCGTGAAACTGGCGGTGCGCGGTGCACCGGCGATCGGTACGGCAGCGGCGTTCGGGATGTATTTGGGGGTGAAGGATATCCCGGATGCGGATGCGGGCCGATTTTGGTCCACCTTGCGCCGGGTGGGGGAAAATCTTCGTTCCGCCCGACCCACTGCGGTTAACCTCGCTTGGGCATTGGAACGAATCCGGAGACGATTGGAAACGCTGAAGGAACACCCGGTTTCGGAGCTGAAGGCCGCTTTACTGGCGGAAGCGCATGCGATCCAACGGGAAGATGCAGATATGTGCAGGAAAATCGGTGAGCATTTGCTCACCTTGTTGGAAGACGGGATGGGCGTGCTGACGCATTGCAACGCGGGCGGATTGGCCACGGCAGCCTACGGTACGGCATTGGCGCCATTGTATCTGGCGAAGGAACGGGGGTGGCATCTCCGCGTCTTTGCCGATGAGACACGCCCGGTTCTGCAGGGTGCCAGGCTGACCGCATACGAGTTGCAGCAGGCAGGCATTGACGTCACACTGATCTGTGACAACATGGCCGCCCCCGTGATGCAAAAAGGATGGGTGCAAGCGGTGATCGTGGGAACGGATCGCGTCGCCGCCAACGGAGATGTGGCCAACAAGATCGGCACCTATGGACTGGCCGTTTTGGCTAAAGCGCACGGAATTCCCTTCTATGTTGCCGCGCCGACGTCTTCCATCGATTTGCAGACACCCACGGGATCGGACATCCCGATTGAGGAGCGGCCCGCCGAAGAAGTTACCCGGGGATTCGGTTCCGTCACCGCCCCGGAAGGAGTCAGGGTGTACAATCCGGCATTCGATGTCACTCCGGCCGAACTTGTCACTGCAATTATCACCGAGCACGGCGTGATCCGTCAGCCGTTTGGACCGGGATTGCAGGAAGCGGTGCAACGTTCGCAAGGGTGAGGGGAAACAGATGCCGTCTCCCAAGCTTCGCGGATGCTGACTTCCCTATCCGCACTAGACGGGAAATTCAGGCGTCACTCCTCCTCCCCCCTGCGGGCGTGAGACTGCTGACAAAAGGGACGTGTGTTGTATCCGATGAGCCGGTCGACAGTCCGCTCGCTATTGGACGACTTCACCTGTGCCTTACAAGGAAGCTGATCTTGGCCGCTCGGGACCGGAAGACACGGGGTAAGTACGTTCCGCTTAAAAGGAAATTGTCCGCGAATGAATTCCTGCGCTTTCCCGTTCTCCACTCGGCAGGGATTGGTCAGTCGCGCTCCCGTAGACCTGGTGTTCTGATCGATTTACCGGAAAAGGAGCCTTTGTCAACAACCTGTGCGCCCCTGCGGGCGCCTTTCTTGTATTTTTCAGTAAAATGGAAGAAGATAGGGTTGGAGAAGGAAGATGTAAAAGCCGACGAGAAAGGAAGGGTGTCATGTCTCATCCGGTTGTGGTCTCCATTCAGGTGGGGAAGCCGCAAACAATAGATGGCGGACGAGGTGAAGCGTGGCGGAGCGCCATCGTAAAACGGCCGGTGAACCATCCGGTGTTTCTGGGAAAAACCAATCTGGAAGGGGATGGTCAGGCGGATCTGTCCGTACATGGTGGACCGGATAAAGCGGTGTTGGTTTATGCAGCGGATCATTATACCAAGTGGCGACGGGAATTGTTGTCGGCATTCCTCTACGGAGCTTTGGGCGAAAATTTTACCGTCACCGGTTTGGATGAACATAACGTGTGTATCGGTGACGTATACCGAATAGGGGAGGCGGTGGTGCAAGTCTCCCAACCGCGTATGCCGTGTTGGAAGCCGGCCAGGTTGTGGGGGATTCCCGATCTGGTGCGCCGGATCAAGGAGACGGGTCGTACCGGTTGGTATCTGCGGGTGATGGAGGAAGGCAGGGTAGCACCGGGAGACGGGATGAAGCTGTTGGATCGCTTTTGTCCCCAATGGACAATTGCCAGATGCAATGACATGGTATACAGTGCCTCTCCCGATCGGAAGGAGCGGGCCGAATTGGCCGATTGCCCCTATTTGGCGGACAGTTGGGCGCAAATGCTGAAGCGTCGTTTGCAAAAAGAAGCTGATACCGGCGAATCAGGGCGTGTCTGACAAATGATGAGATGGAGGGACACTTTCTCCGATTGCATGACTTCACCACGTGGGGAAAAGGTTCCCGGAGCAAACCCGCTTCTACTATCCATTTGATTTAACAGACACACCCCGGTTGTCAGGAGAAAGGAGGAACCAACATGGCATTGAAGGGTGTGTTGCCCCCTCCCCGTCGCGTTCCCGTTTCCTGACGCGGGCGGGAGGAAGTTGATCCCGCCCGATGGTGTACAAACTGAATCGGGAGGGGTCCGAATGAAAATCGGTATGTGGGGAGTAGTAGTGGCGGCCGTATTGTGGGGAACGGCCGGATTGACGGCCAAAGTGCTGACGACAAATTATGGAACGGATCCATTGACGATCGGAGCCTTTCGTTTATTGTTCGGCGCGCCGGTTTTATTGGCAGCGGCATGGCGGGAGAGCATCCGTACGGGGAGTATCGGAAGGTTCCCAAGTCGTACATGGGTTTGGTTGGTGTTATTCGGAGTGGGGGTTGCAGGGTATCAGACCTGCTATTTTTCCGCGGTGGGCCAAACCATGGTGTCAACCGCTACCCTGCTCACCATTTGTACCGCACCGCTGATGGTCAGTGTGGTGGCACGTTGGTGGCTGAAGGAGCGTTGGACCTTCACCACCGGTTGGGCCTTGGTGTTGGGCGTGACCGGCACGGGCATGTTGATCGGGCTCCACAGCCTGGAGGGATTGACCGAACCACGCCTGTGGCAGGGAAACTTGCTGGCATTGGCGGCAGCAGCCTGTTATGGCGGTTATACGTTGATCAGCAAGCGGTTGGTTCGGGATGTACCGCCACTGTTGGTGATCGGAGTCGCTTTCTCGATCGGGGCAATCCTGTTGCTTCCGATGCTCAGTTGGCCGGTGCTTCCCTGGCAGGGATGGTTGCTGCTCATCTATCTGGGTTGGGTCCCGACGGCTCTGGCCTATGTGCTGTTCATTCACGGCATGCGTTACGTCACAGCGACATCGGCATCCATTTGGGCGTTGGCGGAGCCGTTGACCGCTACGCTGTTGGCCATCACGCTGCTGGGAGAACGGCTGTCCTTCAGTGGATGGTTGGGTGCAGTCATCCTGCTGTGTTCCATGTTTTTGACAGCGAAAAAAGAGAGAAGATCAGACCAATCGCTTTCGCCGACAAAATAAAACTGTCGGCGTGACAGTCGGGAAGTAGCGGCGGGATAGGAGATGATCCCGCCGCTTCTATTTTGGCTGTTCGTTGGATAACTGTCTTGTGAAAATGTACTGAGATCAACATCAGGACACTTATTTATTGACACTATTTTTATAAAATACTTCTTTTGTCTCATGTTCCCTGACCTATTTCACATGTTATCATATCACAAGGATTCAATTCCAAAAGGGAGGAGATTACGATTTACGCACAACAACCAGCACAACATTTTGTACCATTAAAAAAGGTATCCGTTTTGTTCACGCTTTTTGCCACGTTTATCACATTTGGAATCTATCCCGTTTATTGGTTTTTTAATCGTGCAAAACAACTGAATCAACTGCGGTCAGAGAAAAAAATCACATGGGAACCCGCCGGGTATCTGATCGCAGGGATCGTTTATCTCGTATTTGGTGCGGTGGCCGCTCTTCAGGATAACACCATTATGGCACTGTTGGCCGTTGCGGCGTGGCTTTTCATTTGGTTTGCTTATTTACGCATGATTTATCGGATGCGGGCCATTTTGAACGATCACTTCGGCGAAAAACGCGTAGGCCCCATCCTTACGTTCATTTTCAACATCTACTATCTGCAATACCACATTAACCGTTTGATCGAAAGCGAAATGATCGCCAAAGCCCCATTGGCAAGCTGAGGATGATGGAAAACCCAGCGGAAAAACCGCTGGGTTTTTTACTGAAGTCGAGTCTGTTATATTTGCATTCACCTCTAACATATTGAACCAAACGCATCGCGATCCAATCTTTTGATTTGGACAATTTGAGAATTAGATGGTATATCAAATTTGCATGAATCCCAGTCACACAGCAAAAAAACCCGGTACCCTGCAGGTTCCGGGTTTGCCAGCTGTCCCCTAACCAAGTATCGTGGCCAGAACGTCGAGAATCTTAATCCATCCCGCCTTGGTGCGTTTGCGAAGTCCATCCAGTTCGGGTGCAATTCGTGGGTCAAGGTGAGTTCACACCCTTTCTCCAGCGGAATGATGTCGATGATTACGCGGCTGCTGTCGCCCACGTTCGCCACCCCCCCAAGTAAACACGAGGCGGCGGGGTCGCTCGATCTCAAGATACTCCCCGACGTGATCCATTTCCTGTCCTTGTCGACGCACAACGAAAGAGAACGAGCCTCCCACGCGCGGATCGAGAGAGATGCGCACGACTTCTTCTTCGCGTTCAGGATGAGCAGGACCGAACATCCATTTGCCGATCATCACACCAGCCAAGCGTCGAAAACTTGCTCCGGCGATGCGCGAAAGCGACGGGTGACGCGTACATTGGCATTTGACTCAAAATTCATCAGATCATCCTTTCTTGTGAACTGGAGCCGACACCATTCCCTTATCGTTAAGGTTGTGTACAGGACTTAAATTTATCCCCCAATCACTCCCGGTCCATTGGTGGTTGTCTGACGAACCGATAAATGGCGGTTTACATTTTACAGAAATTGCTGCCTAAAAGCCCACGGCGCCCATAGGGAGTGCCTGTGGTACTTCAGCCGTGTGGAGTCTCAAATATATCTACCCATCCCCCATGATAAACAATAAATAAAAGGAACCCTTGGATCATTCGATCTTGAAGGGCTTCATCCATGTCTTCAGTGAACGTTTCCTGTCTGATTTCGGTCCAGCTTTTTTTTGTATAAACATATAGCGATCACCCCTACCACAGCAAACAAAATGGAGGATATGGATAATACGCCATAAACGAAAATGGTGGACGGTTTTCCATCAAGCAAAGCAAGGAGAGCCGCACCTACACAACCAACCATCCCAAACAGAAAGTTGGGTGAAAACCCGATTAAGCTGGATTGTATCAACACATCTTTCGTTTGCCGATCGGGAACCCACTTGGCATAGTAAAACCAGCCGACGAGGTAAACGAAGAAAAAAGCCTTAGCATCAATTTGCTGTAAAATGGGAAAATGATGAGAGAAGCAACATAACAAACCAACCACTATACAGCTATGTGGCTAAAAGTACAAAAAAATAAGCCCGATTCCTTTTATGAAAGTGAGAAACCTGCCTTTAGAAATAGAGTAATAAAAGAGCGGTTTTTGAGGAGGAATTTGATGGCACAAAATCGCTGGTTTGCCAATTTAGTTTTGATCTTTATCGCTGTTGTCTGGGGTATCACATTTGTCCTAATTCAAGATGCTATAGAAACGTTGCCACCATTTGCATTTACGACTATTCGATTCATGATATCCTTTGTTATCCTTGCTATTTATGTCCAATTCTTACCAAAGGAACGTTTTCGGTTTAAGGCCGTCAATTACTACAACTTGAAAGCAGGATTCTTCCCAGGCTTTTTTCTATTTTAAGGTTATGCTTTACAAACGTTAAGTTTAGTTTGGACCACGCCAGGGAAGGCAGGTTTTTTGACTGGTCTATCAGTTGCGATGGTACCGGTTTTGGCTTTTTTTATATTAAAGACAAAACCAAATCTCGGGGCCATTATCGGTGTATCACTTGCGACGGTAGGGCTGTATTTACTTGCGTTTATCAATTTATCGGAAATTAACAAAGGGGATATCTTGGCGTTTCTAAATGCTATCGCCTTTGGATTACATATTGTTTATACAGATAAGTACTCAAATATCAATGAGCTTTTTCAACTGGTCACGATTAAGTTTGGTACTGTCGCATTGTTAAGCGGGATCTGCAGCTTTCTGTTTGAAGATGTCAGTGAGGTATTCAATCCTTCCACCATATTAAATCCATCGGTTTTAACAGCATTACTTGTCTGTTCGCTACTTGCCACCGTTTTGGCTTATTTGGCTCAAACATATTTCCAGCGATATACCACACCGATCCAAGTTGCGTTAATCTTTGCGCTTGAACCTGTAGTTGCTGCAATCTCTGATTATTTTTGGAACGATGCCGTCTTAACAGGCCGTACCATTTTGGGGTGCATGTTGATTTTAATCGGGATGCTTTTGGCAGAAATCGATGTTGTCAAACTAATAAAGAAAACAGGGACAGAGAAAAAGGTGAAAAGTATTTCGGAGGGGAGTTAGAAGGGGACTGTAACTTGTAATCCCATGCAGCTATTAATGTATAAACAGGTATGACGAAATACATGACGAACCCGCTGTTATTATTAAACTGTGAGACTAGGAGTGAGCCTCATGACCAAAGAGTTATTTTTAGAAGATGCTTATCAACGAGAATGTAAAGCCCAAATTATCAAAAAAGACGGGAATGCTGTCATTCTTGATCAAACTGTCTTTTACCCTACAGGTGGCGGGCAGGAGCACGACAAAGGAGTTCTTGTACAAGGCGATAATGTGTTTAGAGTCATCGAGGTAAAAAAAATAGATAATCAAATATTGCATATATTGGATGATTCGGAAGGGATTGAAATCGGTCCAGTCACAGCCCGACTTGATTGGGAAAGACGTTATAAACTCATGCGCCATCACTCGTTATTGCATGTATTGGCCGCTGTTGTTTATCGTAAATTTAACGCACTGGATTCTGGTAATCAAATTTATCCTGAACGAGCGAGAATTGATTTTCATGGACTACACGACCTAACTGAACAGGATATAGCAGACATTGTTGAGGAAACGAACCGCCTGTTGGATGAAGATCACCCCATCTATGCAAGTTATGTCACCCGAGAGGAAGCGGAAAAGTTGTCCAATGTGATCAAAGACGCCGTGTCCATGTTGCCTTCCACGATTAAGCGAGTTCGTTTATTGACCATCGAATCCGTCGAAACGTACCCATGTGGTGGAACCCATGTCAAATCAACCAGAGAAATTGGGAAGATGGAAATAATAAAAGTAAAGAGTAGAGGAAAAGGACGAAAACGATTTGAAGTGTTTGCGAGAGATAAATAGGACAAAAATTGTGTTAAACAGTCCTGATTTGCCTGAATGAACACGAAATGACTTGAGGCGCCCTGAGTGGTATCTCAAGTCATTTTCTATTTATTGGGTAGATGGTACCAAATTCGAGCTTCGCGTTTCCCAAGTCATTTTTCCATTGGCTGGAGATATAGCCCCGAAATCGGTCTTCGCTCCCTCTACCCCAGTATGGGAATCATTGTTTTTTGAAAATTTCTATTAATGACCCCATTATTGACATTTGAATAATCGGATAGTAATATGTGTTTCAATAAACCCAGTAATTGTATCGGAATAAACAAATTTATATATAAGCCCGTGATCAGCCGGATCATGAAATTGAGAACAATGGACTCTTTTCCGTCATATCATGCACTAGTCTTGAAATCCGACTATCCTGCTCAACATGATCAAATAACATCAGGAGGAAGATGGGTATGCAGAGATTGATTGTCCTGGCATTGATCGGGTTTGCTGCACAGCTGGTTGACGGTGCATTGGGGATGGCTTACGGCGTCACTTCCACATCCCTGTTGTTTTTGTTTGGGATCGCCCCTTCGGTAGCCTCCGCCTCTGTTCACATGGCGGAAGTGATCACCACGGCTGCTTCGGGTGTCGCTCATATTCGGTTCGGCAATGTGGATCGGGCGGTCGTCATTCGTTTAATTATTCCAGGTTCGATCGGTGCATTTATCGGTGCCTGTTTCCTCAGCAACTTACCGGGTGATCTGGTAAAACCGTACATTGCCGCTTTTCTGTTTATTCTGGGTTTTTACGTACTCGGACGGTTTTTGCTCGGAAACGGTACTGAGCGGAAAGAGAGAAACATTTCCAAGCGGTTTCTCACCCCGTTGGGCTTGATTGCAGGGTTCGTCGATTCCACCGGTGGCGGGGGATGGGGACCGCTTACGACACCGATCCTGCTCAGCCGGAAAGGGTTGGAACCCAGAACGGTGGTGGGGTCGGTTGATACGAGCGAATTCGCGATCGCCGTTTCCGCCACTCTCGGCTTTCTGATCTCCATGGGCTGGTCCAATATGAACTGGACATGGGTCGCGGCGCTGATGATCGGCGGAATCTTCGCCGCACCCATCGCCGCTTGGCTGGTTCGGATCATTCCTTCCCACCTGTTGGGCGTTTTGGTCGGGGGATTGATCATCATCACCAATGCCAAGACCTTGTTGAAGAGTCTGGAATGGATTCCTGCCACTTGGCATGTTGCCATCTACGGTGCATTGAGTCTGTTGTGGGCGGGAAGCATCCTGCTGGTCGTGTTGCGAAGGTTGGGACAAAAAAGGGTACCCCTGTCGGAATGAAGTCTGGGGGGTGACCATTTTCCCACCAGCTTCGTGAAATGGGATTGCGGGAAAATAGCAATCCCATTGTCGCGGGCGTAGACGGTTTCCAATGAAATTTGTCCATACTTGTTTCGTTCGACTCCCGGAAAGGAGGCTTCATACCAGATGAATCCGTCTTCCGAACAGGTTGAACGCATTCTCAAAGCGTTGGAAGGGATGCAGTACGGCTCCGTAGTGATCACCGTCCACGACTCACAGATCGTTCAGATCGACAGAACCGAGAAATATCGCATCCCCCTGGAAAAGTCTCCCCGAGCGGCAAGCCGATCGGGGAAAGGGCAGCAACAGCAGTAGCGAAAGTGTGATCAATATCAGGCCGACCGGACAACCGGAGGCTCCATTCCCCCGAAATCGGGGGGAGTGGGGCCTTTTTTGCTTATCATGCGAACGAGGTGATGGGGAATGTCAGGCTTTTTCAAAAGGAAACGGATGATCAAAATGGTGATTGCTTTCACTGTTTCCTTGCTGGTTGGAGGGGTGTTGGGTGGGTGTAGTGCAGGTGCCTCTGAAGCCGATGGAAAGGTGGTGCGGATCGGTTACCAGAAGTTCGGCACCCTCAGCATCCTGAAAGCGCGCGGAACCCTGGAGAAGCGATTGAAATCCAGGGGGGTCAAGGTGGAGTGGGTTCATTTTCCCGCCGGTCCGCAGCTCTTGGAGGCGATGAATGTCGGCAGTATCGATATCGGGCATACGGGCAATACACCGCCGATTTTCGCCCAAGCAGCGAAGACGCCGCTGGTGTATGTCGGTGCCGGAACGCCCAAACCCGAGAATGAAGCCATCGTGGTGCCCAAGGATTCCCCGATCAAGAGTGTCAAGGATCTGAAAGGGAAGAAAGTGGCCCTGAACAAAGGCTCCAATGTGCACGATCTCTTGTTGCAAGCATTGGACAAGGCGGGCTTAAAGTATGAGGACATTCAACCTGTCTATCTTCCCCCGGCAGATGCCAGAGCGGCCTTTACCAGAAAAAGCATGGATGCTTGGGTGATTTGGGATCCCTATTATTCTGCGGCGGAGAAGGAGCTGGGTGCCCGAACGATCACCGACGGTCGCGGATACACGACCAACCGGGAATTCATACTCGCCTCCGATGCCTACGCAAAGGAACACGGAGACATCGTCCGCATCATTTTGGACGAAGTGAAGAAAACAACGGATTGGTTCAACCAACATCCCGATGATACGGCGAAACTGCTCTCCAAGCAGATCGGGATGGACGCGGAAGCGGTGAAGAAGGCCATTACACGATCGAAATACGGGCTGGAACCGATCGACGAAAGTATCATTCGGGAACAGCAGCGGATCGCAGATGACTTTTATCAAGTGGGTTTGATCCCCGAAAGAATACAGGTCGAAAAAGCGATCTGGGACGGTAACCGGGTCAAAACCAAACAGGAAAGGACGGAAAGACGATGAACATCTTTTGGTTTATTCCCACTCACGGAGATGGCCGTTACCTGGGGACCGCAAAGGGTGGGCGTGCCGTCGATTATTCTTATATGAAACAACTGGCCCAGGCGGTGGACCACCTGGGATACGAAGGTGCGCTTCTGCCCACGGGGCGTTCCTGCGAAGACGCGTGGGTGGTGGCTTCTTCTCTGTTGTCCGTCACCCGGCGCATGCGTTTTCTGGTCGCAGTCCGACCCGGCTTGATGTCCCCGTCTGCAGCGGCGCGCATGGCCGCCACCTTTGACCGTCTGTCCGGGGGGCGTCTGCTCGTCAACGTGGTGACGGGAGGTGATCCTGTCGAATTGGCGGGGGACGGCATTCACCTGGATCATGATACGCGTTATGAACTGACCGACGAATTCCTGACTGTCTGGCGGGAAGAGATGCAGGGCAAAGAGGTCGTGTTCCGAGGGCGTCATCTGGATATCCGGGGCGGCAAATTGCTTTTCCCGCCGGTACAAACCCCTTATCCCCCCCTGTACTTCGGCGGGTCTTCCCCGGCGGCATTAAAAGTGGCGGCCAAACATGTGGATGTCTACCTCACTTGGGGTGAACCGCCGGCCCAAGTGGCTCAAAAGATTGAACAAGTTCGCAAACTGGCCGAAGAACAGGGAAGAACGTTACGTTTCGGAATCCGCCTGCACGTGATCGTCCGGGAAACGGAACAGGAAGCCTGGGATGCCGCCAACCGTTTGATCCGGTATGTGGATGACAAAGTGATCCAAGCATCGAAACGGGTCCTTTCCCGATACGATTCCGTCGGACAGCAGCGCATGTCGCAACTGAACGGGTTCACGAGAACGAATTTGGAGGTGAGTCCCAATCTGTGGGCCGGAGTCGGTCTGGTTCGGGGCGGCGCCGGCACCGCGCTCGTCGGTGATCCGCGTACGGTGGCCGAACGGATGAGGGAATATGCCGCATTGGGAATCGATACGTTTATTTTGTCGGGTTACCCTCATTTGGAAGAGGCTTACCGGGTGGCGGAACTGCTCTTCCCGGAATTGCCCCTTCAGAATGTCCCTTCCGTCCCGAAGCAACATATCCTCAGCCCGTTCGGGGAAATCGTCGCCAACGATCACTTTCCAAAAGAGCGGAAAGGAGTGGTTGCCGATGATCTGCGGCTTTCAACTGCGGAAAACGGTTAAACCGTTGATTCCCTGGAGTGTCCCCATCGTACTGGTGATGGTGTGGCAATTGCTGGGGAATATCGGCTGGATTTCCACGCGAACACTGCCTCAGCCGACCGATGTCGTACTGGCGGCCATTCGCCTGACCGAATCAGGTGAACTGTTTCGGTATATCGGGGACAGTACCTCCCGGGCATTGTGGGGGTTGGCGATTGGGGGCAGCATTGGATTGGTTTTGGGCTTTTTGAACGGTCTTTTTCCTGTCGCGGAGCGGCTGTTGGACACCACTGTCCAGATGCTCCGCAATATCCCGCATCTTGCCTTGATTCCGCTGGCGATTTTGTGGTTCGGCATCGGGGAGGAAGTCAAACTGTTTCTCGTTGCGCTGGGTGTGTTTTTCCCGATTTACCTGAACACTTTTCACGGGATCCGTTCTGTCGATCCGGGACTCGTCGAAATGGGGAAAGTTTACGGCCTTCGGGGGTGGATGCTCTTTCGGAAGGTGATGTTGCCGGGGGCAATGCCCTCCATTCTGGTGGGGTTAAGGTATTCCCTCGGGATCATGTGGTTGACCCTGATCGTGGCAGAAACCGTCTCTTCCGACACCGGCATCGGGTATATGGCGATGAATGCTCGGGAGTTTATGCAGATGGACGTGGTGGTGTTGAGCATTTTGCTGTACGCATTACTCGGCAAGCTGGCCGATGTGCTGGCCAAGGGTCTGGAGCGCCGTTGCCTGCGGTGGCGGGTCAGCCGATAACAGAGGGAGAGGGGAGTGTCTGCCGATGGCGAAAATGGTTTCAGGTGCCCGACTGGAGATCGACGGATTGCAAAAGCGATTCGGTGATCGTCTGGTTTTGCGTCATATCCACCTCCATATAAAGTCGGGTGAATTCGTGGCCATCGTCGGAAGATCCGGGTGCGGGAAGAGTACCTTGTTGCGCCTGATTGCGGGATTGGAAACACCGACGGTCGGGGTGGTCGCGATGGACGGTGAACCCGTTCGGGGCTTGAACCCGTCCGCACGGGTGATGTTTCAAGAGCATCGTCTCCTGCCGTGGTTAACGGTAGCGGACAACGTGGCATTGGGAGTGTCACAAAATCGGGAGGAAGTGGAGAAGCGGACAGCAGAAGCGCTCCGTCAAGTGGGACTGGCCCAATACGGCGGGGAATGGCCTGCCGTACTGTCCGGCGGTCAACGTCAACGAGTTGCCCTGGCCCGGGCGTTGGTCAGCCGTCCGCGGTTGCTGTTGCTGGATGAACCTTTGGGCGCGTTGGATGCACTGACGAAGATTGAAATGCAGCAGCTGATCGAGCAGTTGTGGCAGGAGCAGGGATTTACCACCCTGTTGGTCACCCACGATGTGGAAGAAGCGGTGGCGCTGGCCGATCGGGTGGTGTTGCTGGAAGATGGCAGAATCGTGATGGATTTGCCGATTGTGCTTCCGAGACCGCGACGCCGGGGCAGTGCCAAGTTCGCTTCGCTGGTCGGCAAGATTCTGGATCGGATCATGAAGACGGCGGACACCGTCCGCCATTCAAACCAAGGGTGAGCGCGTGAACACCGCCTCCGTAAATGCGGAGGCTTGTTCTTTTTCGGTAAAATGAAACGATAGATATATTGATGAGGCACGATCTATATATCCCGATTTTAAATACTCATGGTATGCTTGCAACAATAAGCTCACAATTCTTTGAGATGTATTTCCGGATCAGGTGCATTGTATGTATTACCATCTAAAAGACCCGCTATGGCGATACCTCCCGAAATCCCCGATAATGAGTAGAAAAATGCCCCAGGGCGAGCATCTCTGACGGTTCTGATAAGCTCTGGTATCATATCACTGGGATCAGCTTTTGCAAGTTGATTGAACCGATTTTCTTGATAAGAGGAAGTATATCAGGAAATGCTTTTGGCCGGCTGTAAGATGAAAAAATGGAAATCCAACAAAGGAGGAGCCGTATGAAACTGAGAGTGTCAGCAGTCCAATATGATCTTCATACAATCCGATCATTTGAAGATTTCGCCAAGCAATCGGAGCATTATATTAAAACAGCAGAGGAGTTTGGCGCTGAGTTTGTATTATTCCCCGAGTTTTTTACGACTCAATTGATGTCCATTGGTGACAAAAAAGGAAATGCATTAACAATCAATGATTTACCCGATTTTACAGAGCAGTATCGGGATTTGTTTTCATCCTTGGCGAAACAAACGAATATGCACATTATTGGAGGAACCCATGTCATCCGCAAAGGAGACCGGTTATACAACGTTGCTCATTTGTTCTATCCGGATGGAAGGATTGCGGAACAACCAAAGCTTCATATCACGCCAACGGAAGTGAAGGAATGGAAAATGACTCCCGGCGAAAGCCTGCAGGTATTTGCGACCGATAAGGGAACAATCGCCATCTTAACCTGCTATGACATCGAATTTCCGGAAATCGTTCGAATGGCCAAAGCCAGGGGAGCTGATGTAATTTTCTGTCCATCTTGTACCGATGATCGTCATGGGTTCCATCGTGTCCGTTACTCCTGCCATGCAAGAGCGGTGGAAAACCAAGTCTATGTCGTAACCACGGGAACGGTAGGTTCCCTTCCCACGGTTGACTTTATGCGGGCGAATTTTGGACAAGCGGCGATTATTACGCCAAACGATATTCCGTTCCCTCCCCGGGGCATCTTGGCGGAAGGAGAAATCAATGATGATATGATTGTAACGGCTGATCTCGATTTGGAACTGTTATATCAGGTTCGTGAAAGTGGTTCCGTCACCACGTGGCGTGATCGGCGTACGGATCTCTATCCGGATTGGAAATAAGAAGATTTGGCTAAAAAGGAGGGAAAAGATTGTATCGAAAAGCGTTTTATGTTTTTGACCAAGATCGGCCTGTCCCGGCGGTCATCCGAAATTATGAGGAAAGGGACTTTGCGGATTTGATTCGTGTTCAACAGGAAAGTTTTCCTCCTCCGTTCCCGTCCGAGTTATGGTGGAACACGGAACAGCTGAAAAACCATGTTACGCTGTTTCCGGAGGGAGCCTTGTGTGTTGAGGTGAACGGTGAAATCGCGGGATCAATGACGGGGTTGATTGTTGACTTTGACCCCGACCATCCGGAACATACGTGGGAAGAGATCACTGATAACGGGTATATTCGTAACCATGATCCAAACGGAAATACGCTCTATGTTGTTGATATTTGCGTGCGCCCCTCCTATCGAAAATTGGGGTTGGGAAAATGGTTGATGTTCTCCATGTATGATGTCGTGGTTCACAAGAGGTTGGAACGGTTGTTGGGCGGAGGGAGAATGCCGGGCTATCATCGAAAAGCGGATGAGATGACAGCGGAACAATACCTCGAAGCTGTAGTTAAAGGGGAATTGAGGGACCCTGTTATTACCTTCCTGCTTCGCTGTGGCCGTACCCCTGTGAAAGTGGTGGCTAACTATTTGGAGGATGAAGAGTCGTGTAACTACGCAACACTGATGGAATGGAAAAATCCTTTTTATTAAGCGGAGTTACGTGTATGAAGGGGGATGACGCCCCCTTCCCCTGTTTATACGAGGCTTTCGAAGAACAATCTTTGCAAATGGTCCGAAAAATATGTATTCCCCTCTTGACGTCCGAGGTCGATCAGATAAATAATAATCTTTGAAAGGATCATAATGAGTGAGCGAAACCTCGTTAAACTACATTTACCCAGGCTGGGACGAAGCCATCGTGGATGGATGTGGGTTGCCACGCCGGATGAAGCGAGAAGCCCTGGTCTTTAGCCGTGTGAAGCAAGGCGAAACAAGCACTGACCCGGATGGAGGGGTTTTTTTCTACACAGTAAATGAATGATCATTCATTCACTAGCTTGCCATCCGGTCAACGCCAGTATGGGAGAGGAGGAATCCGTTTTGGCGAACATCAAACGAGCGGCCGTCATCGGTGCGGGCGTGATGGGAGCGGCCATTGCGGGACATCTGGCCAATGTGGGGATTCCCACCTTGCTGTTGGATATTGTTCCTCGGGAGGAGACGGAGGAAGAGAAGCAAAAAGGTCTCACCCTCCAGGACCCGCCGGTGCGCAACCGGCTTGCGGTGGCCGGGAAAGAACGGCTGTTGAAGGAAAAGCCGTCTCCGATCTATCACAAGGATGTCTTGGAGTTGATCACTCCGGGCAACTTGGAGGATGATCTCGACAAATTATCCGAGGTGGATTGGATCATCGAAGCGGTCGTAGAGAATCTGGCGATCAAACAACAACTGTTTGCAAACATCGAAAAAGTGTGGAAAACCGGGACGATCGTCAGTTCCAACACATCAGGGATTTCCATTCATGCCATGGTGGAAGGACGTTCGGAAGCGTTTCGCCGTCATTTCCTCGGCACTCACTTCTTCAATCCGCCGCGGTACATGAAACTGCTGGAGATTATCCCGACCGAAGATACGGACCCCGCGATCGTCGACAAGATGAAAGTGTTTGCGGAGAGCGTGCTCGGCAAAGGCGTGGTAATGGCCAAGGATACGCCCAATTTCATCGCCAACCGAATCGGCGTATACGGGACATTGGTCACCTTGCAGGCGATGTTGGAGCAGAACCTGGGACCGGACGAAGTGGACGCGATCACCGGCCCGGTGATGGGACGGCCCAAAAGCGCCACGTTCCGCACGCTGGATTTGGTTGGACTGGATACATTCGTTCATGTGGCGGAGAATGTTCGGGCCAATGTGAACGACCCCGAGGAAAAAGCGGCGTTCGAGGTGCCAAACGTGCTCAAGGAAATGGTGTCGCGAAACTGGTTGGGTGAGAAATCGGGACAAGGGTTCTTTAAAAAGGTGAAAACCGACAAAGGCAAAGAGATTCTCGCCCTGGATCTTGCGACGATGCAATACCGTCCCCGCAAAAAATTGAAAGCGTCTTCGCTGGAAATGGCGAAACGGGCCAAAACCTTGCCGGAAAAGCTGCGCACCCTGGTATATGCAGACGACCCGGCGGGAAAATTCGCTTGGCATATTTTCAAAAAGGTGTTGCTCTATGCGGCGGCGCGCATCCCGGTGATCGCCGATGACATTGTCAGCGTCGACAAAGCGATGAAATGGGGCTTCAACTGGGAGTTGGGACCCTTTGAAGCCTGGGATGCGATCGGTGTGGAACGGTCGGTCGCTCGCATGCGGGAAGAGGGAGAAACGATCCCGCCATTGGTGGAGGAACTGTTGGCCTCCGGTTACACGTCGTTCTACGCCCGTGAGAAAGGCGAGGCTCCCCGGGTGTTTGCAATCGGCGGAAAGTTTGTCGGCGTGGAGGAACATCCGAAAACGATCGATCTGGCCCGCTTGAAAGAGCAGAACAAGGTGATCCGTTCCAACAAGGGTGCCTCGTTGATCGACATCGGGGACGATGTGGCGCTGTTGGAGTTCCATTCGCCCAAAAATGCGATCGGCGCCGATATCATCGCCATGATCAACGCGGCGGTCAAAGAGGTGTCGGCCAACTACCGCGGATTGGTCATCGGTAACCAAGGGACTCATTTCTGCGTGGGAGCCAACCTGATGCTGATTTTGATGGAAGCGCAGGATCATAACTGGCCTGAGTTGGACCTGATGGTGCGCCAGTTCCAAAAAGCGATGGGTTCTCTGCGCTACCTCGACAAACCGGTGGTAGCAGCGCCGTTCGGCATGACCCTCGGCGGCGGAGTGGAAGTGTGTCTGCCGTGCGACCGGATTCAGGCGGCGGCCGAAACCTACATGGGTCTGGTCGAGGTGGGTGTCGGCTTGATCCCCGGCGGCGGCGGCAACAAGGAGATGTTGCTGCGGTGGATGGAAGGGGCCGATCCCAAGGATCGGGTCACGTTGCAACCGTTGGTCAACCATGTGTTTGAGGTGATCGGGACGGCCAAAGTGTCCACCAGCGCGCGTGAAGCGCGGGATTACCGGTTCCTGCGTCCGGAGGACGGCATCACGATCAACACCGACCACCTGCTCTATGACGCCAAGCAAACAGTGCTGGCCATGGACCGCGCCGGTTACCGTCCGCCGCAACCGAAGAAAATCCCCGTTGTTGGCGAAACGGGATATAACGTGCTCCGTTTGGGTGCATACACGATGCTGCAATCCGGGTACATCACGGAACACGACTACAAGATCGCCAGCAAACTGGCCTACGTGTTGGCAGGCGGCAACGTGCCGGAAGGGACGCTGGTCACGGAAGAGTATCTCTTGGATCTGGAGCGCGAAGCGTTCCTCAGCTTGTGCGGCGAGCCCAAATCGCAACAGCGAATGCAGTACATGTTGACCAAAAACAAGCCGCTCCGAAACTGAAGCCTGTCTGGTCAATGCATGAAGCAGCAATGTTTTCCAGACGAGCGACTTGCAAACCGTACTGAGCATCAGTTGGAAAGCGCAGAAATCCCATCGCGGGTAATCCCTTCTTTAGCGAAGTACTTTTGCCCGTGCCTGCGCTTCCGGTTCGAAGCGGCCCTGTTTTTCTTCCTTGCAGGGCACAGGTGGAGCGAGTCGGGAAAGCGAAGCGGACCGTATGGATCAGACCAACTCAACACCGACAAAGGAGGAGAGACGCATGCGAGAAGCCGTCATCGTCGCGGGTGTACGCACGGCGGTCGGAAAAGCGCACAAAGGCACCTTGCGGTCGACGCGGCCGGACGAGATGGGCGCGGCCGTCGTCAAGGAGCTGTTGAAACGCGTTCCCCAGCTGGACCCCCGCGAAGTGGAAGATGTGATTATGGGTTGCGCCATGCCGGAAGGTGAGCAGGGACTCAACATCGCCCGCATCATTGCGTTGCGGGCGGGTCTGCCGACCGACGTGCCGGGCATGACGGTCAACCGGTTCTGCTCGTCGGGCCTTCAGACGATTGCCAATGCGGCGGAGAAAATTATGTGCGGGTTTGCCGATGTCGTGATTGCCGGCGGGGTGGAGAGCATGAGTATGGTACCGATGGTCGGATACAAACCCGCACCCAACCCTTACCTGATGGATCATATGCCGCAAGTCTACATGTCAATGGGGCATACGGCGGAAGAAGTGGCCAAACGCTACGAGGTTTCGCGGGAGGATCAGGATCGTTTCGCCGTGGAAAGCCACCGCAAAGCGTATGAGGCGATTCAATCCGGCAAGTTCCGGGATGAAATCGTTCCGCTCCACGTGACTCACCGCACGGTGGACGACAATGGAAAATTACAGGAACGCCAAGTGGTGTTCGACACTGACGAGGGGGTACGTCCCGATACTTCGCTGGAAACGCTGGCCAAGTTGAAACCGGTCTTCCGCGTCGACGGGACGGTGACGGCAGGCAACTCTTCGCAGACCAGTGACGGTGCCGCGGCCGTGCTGGTGATGTCGGCCGAGCGGGCGCAACAGTTGGGAATTCAACCGCTCGCCGTGTTCCGTTCCTTTGCCGTCGGCGGCGTCGACCCGGACGTGATGGGGATCGGCCCGGTCAAGGCGGTTCCGAAGGCGCTCAAATTGGCCGGCATCACGTTGGATGAGGTGGATTTGGTGGAGCTGAACGAGGCGTTCGCTTCCCAGTCCCTCGCCGTCATCCGTCAGCTGGAGTTGAACCCGGACATCGTCAACGTCAACGGGGGTGCAATCGCACTGGGACACCCACTCGGCTGTTCCGGAGCCAAACTGACCGTTACCCTGCTCAACGAATTGAAACGTCGCGGTCAAAAATACGGCGTGGTCACCATGTGTATTGGCGGCGGTATGGGCGCAGCCGGCGTATTTGAGATGGTACAGTGATTACCGCATCAGAAGTTCCGGCTGTCGACAACATTGTGAAACCCACTTCGGATGAAGAGAAGGGTGACCATTTTCCCGCGAGCCCGCAACGAAAATGGTGTCTCTCATAACGATGACCGCTTTCCGTTAAATTTGTTTCATAAAGGAGGAACCGCGCATGTCCACGGATACAGTGATCAAAGGCGGATCATTCCTGATCGAGCAACCTGCCCCGACCGACGTTTTTACCCCGGAAGATCTGACCGAAGAGCACAAAATGATCGCCAAAACCACGGAAGATTTCGTGAAAGAGCAAGTGTGGCCGGTGCTGGAGGAGATTGAAAACCACAACTTCGAGCATTCCGTCCGCTTGATGAAGCAAGCAGGTGAACTGGGACTCCTCGGTGCCGACGTGCCGGAAGAATATGAAGGTTTGGGGCTGGACAAGATCAGTTCCACACTGATCACGGAGAAAATCTCGCTTGCCCGTTCGTTCGGCCTGACCCATGGTGCGCACGTGGGGATCGGGAGTTTGCCGATCGTATTCTTCGGAACGGAAGAGCAGAAGAAAAAATACCTGCCCGCTCTCGCCTCGGGTGAGAAAATTGCGGCCTACGCACTGACCGAGCCGGGGTCCGGTTCCGATGCCCTGGGAGCCAAAACGACGGCCAAACTGAGCGAGGACGGGAAGTATTACATTCTCAACGGTGAAAAACAGTGGATCACCAACAGCGGTTTTGCTGACGTCTTTGTCGTGTACGCCAAGGTGGACGGCGAGAAGTTTACCGCATTTATCGTCGAGCGGGATTTTCCGGGTGTATCCACCGGACCGGAAGAGAAGAAAATGGGAATCAAAGGTTCTTCCACCCGGACGCTCATTCTCGAAGACGCGAAGGTCCCCGTGGAAAACCTGCTGGGCGAAGTGGGCAAAGGACACGTCATCGCCTTCAACATCTTGAACATCGGCCGTTGGAAACTGGCCGCGGGGTGCTTGGGTTCGGCCAAGCGGGCGATTGAGATTTCGGTCAAGTACGCCAAGGAGCGGAAACAGTTCAACACGCCGATCGCGCAATTTCCGCTCATTCAGGAAAAATTGGCGCAAATGGCGACCAAGACGTTTGCGCTGGAGAGCATGGTGTACCGTACGGCCGGTTATTTCGAAGACAGCTTGAACCGCGTCGAGAGCGCAGCGGGAGCGGATGTGGCCAAGGCCATCGCCGAATATGCTTTGGAATGCTCCATCAACAAGGTGTTCGGTTCGGAAACGTTGGATTTCGTCGTGGATGAGGGCGTGCAGATTCACGGTGGCTACGGGTTCATGCAGGAATACGAAATTGAAAACATGTATCGCGACTCGCGCATCAACCGGATCTTTGAAGGCACCAACGAGATCAACCGCCTGTTGATCCCGGCCACCTTGCTGCGGAAAACGATGAAGGGCGAGCTTCCGCTCCTGCAAGCCGCGCAATCCCTGCAGGAAGAATTGCTCACGATGATGCCCAGCCTGCCGGAAGAAGAACCGGCCCCGTTGGAAGAAGAAGCCAAACTGATCGACATGTCCAAGAAAATTTTCCTGATGGCCGCCGGTCTGGCCGTGGAGAAGTATCAACAAAAATTGGAAAAAGAACAGGAAATCCTGCGCGATACCGCGGATATCGCCATCGAAATTTATGCGATGGAATCCGCATGGCTCCGTGCCAAGAAAGCGCTGGATAAAGACGGATTGGATCATGCGCAAGCCAAAGTGGATATGGTAACGGCTTACGTTTACGATGCATTCGGTCGGATCGAGAAAAAAGCGCGCCGCATCCTGTCTGCGATGGAAGAAGGGGATGTCCTGCGTACCCAACTTTCGATTCTGAAGAAGTTGACCCGCCACGAACCGATCAATGAAGTGGCGTTGAATCGCCGTATTGCCGCACGAGTGATCGAAGCGGAAAAATACGTGGTGTGACCCCATCCCTGTATCCCGCCAGAAAGCACCTTCCCAATCGGGAGGGTGTTTTTTCTCTTTTGTACTCAATCGTTACAAGGACAACGTCTCGGATATCCGACCATGTTTACAATGTGCCAGATCCTCATTATCATAGTGCGGAGAAAGTCATGGACAGAGAGGAACGAACAGATGCACATCCGTTGTTGGCGGAAGATGATTCCGGTGATCATGTTTGTTTTGTTTTGGCCGGTGATGGCCGCGGCCCATCCCGTCTACATGGCTTCCACATACATCAAGGTAAAGGACCGGGAAATGACGGTGACCATCCACGTCGATACCGTTATGTTGGCCAAAGCGGTGGGAATAAAAGGATATCTGGCGCTCGACGTGCCTGCGGCGCAATGGACGATCCCGGTCAAGGAAAAGGTGTTCACTTATGTGCAAACGGGTTGGATGGTTCAAATCAACGGCCGGCCGGCAAAACCGACGGAGATGGAACTCCGAAGTCCCGATCCCGGTCATGCGGATATCCAAATGCGCTATGTCACTGCCCGACCGATCGGACATGTGGAAATCGACGATCAATTGTTTTTTGAACAGGCCGAAGGAAAACATCAAAACACCGTAACGATCGACCATGGCGGAAAACAGAATCGGTTCCTGCTCACCGACAACCAGCGGCATTTTGCGTTCTCGCCAAGCGATCAGATGTCGATCTGGCCGACGGTCCTACGGTTCGTCCAGATGGGAGTCGAGCACATTTGGCTGGGATATGATCATCTCGCCTTTTTGTTTGCCTTGTTGTTGACGACAAGAAAAGGGACGGACATCATCAAAATCGTCACGTCCTTCACTGTGGCGCATTCGATCACTTTGGGTTTGGCGGCCATGGGTATTGTTGCCGTTCCCTCCCGATGGATCGAATCCTTCATTTCGCTGTCGATCGTCTATGTTGCGGTGGAAAACCAATGGTTCCACACGAAAAACATCTCCCGCAGGTGGATCGTCGCTTTCTATTTCGGTCTGGTTCACGGATTCGGTTTTGCCGGGGCGTTGGCTGACGCGGACATCCCCTTGGACGATTTGCTGGTTTCTCTGGTTTCGTTTAATGCAGGAGTGGAGATTGGACAGTTGGTCATTGTCGGTGTCCTGTTCCCGCTGCTCTTGTGGATCACCCGTTTTCGGTGGCATGTGTGGGTGGTCAGGGGAGTGTCCGTCCTGATCGGGTTCTTGGGACTCATCTGGTTTGTCCAACGGACGTTTGGATGAGGTGTCATTCAAACAGGCTGGCCGTAAAAGGCACAAACCGACAACGCGTCAGGAGGAGCAACGCATCCGACACGAGCGGAAAAACAGTCTGTCCAAATCAAACCAAGCCGTTTCCCTCACGGTTCGGGAAACGGCTTTCGTATATCACCGGGCTTTGGAACCGTCCCGATATTCCGACGGGTAACACCCGAAAAACTTGACAAACAGTTTGGTGAAATGACGGGTGCTGTAATACCCTACCTGTTCGGCCACCTGTTGGATCTGGATGTTCGGGTCCTTGAGCAATTCTTTCGCTTTGAGCATCCGGATTCGGGTCAAGTATTTGACAAACGTCGTACCGGTTTTCTTATGAAACAGGGTGCTCAAATAATTGGGTGTCACCCCCAGTTTTTCGGCGATTTCCCCGATACTGATTTGATGCATGTAATGTTGGTCAATATAGTTTTTCACTTTATCGATAAGGTCGTGAGCGGCATGCTTGCCTTTTTCATTGTGGAGCAAGGTGTTTTCGGCATGGGCTTGAAGCGTTCGTACCCATGATGAAATATCGTCTGCCGGATCGAGTGTGAACGGAAAAACAGCTCGAAGAAACACAATGATGTTGTGTTGTTGCTCTTCTGTCAGGGAATCATCCGTCCAACTGTTTTCCAGCTCAGTGGCCAATTTGGCAAAATGGAGATACGATCTTTCGTGATAATGACCGGCCAATCGTGTCAATTGGCAGCTGATATTCCAAACAGACGGATCATCCCGGTACGGCACCAAGTCGGATTGGTTCCAGGTGCGATTGACCCCCAATACGGCACGAAGCGGGGCGCATTGCTTGATCCGGTCCAGTTGCTGAAGCAATTCCCGGCGTGATGAGCAGTTGTTGCCCTTGATCACCGTCACTGCGAAATCGGGTTGGACAAATGGATCGACTGTGCGTGCGACTCCGTTCCAAAACGATTCCCAGTCGCCGGATGACGGGTTTTCCCAAGCGGCGATGAGTGTCCACTCTCCCGTCGGGAGAGGAAACAGGGCGTTCCTTCCCGACCGCTCCGGCAGATGTTCCCGCAATGTTTTCGTCAATGTCAAGAGCCGGGCGTTCTTTTCCTGCTCCTCCAAGTGACTGTCGATATAGATCATGGCGGCCGAGTAATGGATTGGTTTTCTATGATCTTCTTCCTGCAGTGGGAGCAGACCGTAATACAGATTGAGCATTTCCTGCTCAAACTGCCGATTCCGTTCGATCCGTTTCTCTTTGATGGTCGCTTCAAGTGAGTCGATCACTTCTTTCAGTTCATCCATGCTCACCGGTTTCAACAGATAATGAGCGGCACCGAGTCGAAGGGCTTCCCGCGCATAGTCGAATTCGGAATAGCCGGTGAGAATGATCCACTGCGTATCGGGAGAAAGGCTTTTGCCGATCTTCATCGCTTCCAGTCCGTTCAATTTTGGCATCCGAATATCGACAAAAATGAGATCCGGCACCTCTGTTTTTATCTCCTCGATCAACCGGGAGCCGTTTTCCGCCTCTCGAATTGTGAGGGAATCGTCCAACTCCACCAACATGCTTCTTAGACTTGTCCTGACCAGCTTTTCATCGTCGGCAATCAGAATTCTCATTCCGTCGCACCTCCTCTTCGGGAATCAAGATCCGTACACGGGTACCGTCCCCGATCCGACTTTCCAGATGAAAGGAGGAGCCGGGATAACTGATTTCGAGACGCTCCCGAACGTTGGCCAGTCCGATTCCCGATTTCTCCGGCTCAGTCCCTCCATCAAAACCCGCACCGGTATCGCAGATGGCAATGTCCAAACAGGATCGTGCCCCGATCCGTGATCGTTTTGCGGTTACCTCAATCCTGCAAGGGTGATCACATGGCTCCACCCCATGGATAAAAGCGTTTTCAATCAAGGGTTGCAACAGCAATTTGGGGATGAGGTCATGACGCACCTCTTCATCACAGTTCATCAAGACTTCTACGCGGTCCTGGAACCGCATTTGTTGGAGTGAACAATATTTTTCCAGGAACGAAAATTCCTCGGCGATGGTGACCCAATCTCTCGAATCCAAACTGTACCGCAACAGAGAGCTCAAGGAGAGAATGGCGTTTTCCAGCTCTTTTTGTTTGCCCAGTCGGTTGAGGCCAATCAGTCCATTGAGCGTGTTGTACAGAAAATGGGGTTGAATCTGGGACTGCAATGCACGGTATTCCGCATTCCGCCGGCTGAGAACGGCCCGGTATTCCCGGTCGATGAGTTCGTTGAGTCGACTGATCATGTGATTGAACGCTTTCCCCAGTTGGGCGATTTCATCATCCCCCGAAGGTTGGAGTCTGACTTGTAAGTTTCCTTGCTGCACCTGTTTCATCGCCCCGAGCATGTCTTGAAACGGATGGACGATCCTGCGGGACAGGATGGAGAAAAGCAACCATGTCAGGATAAACCCGCCGACGGCAAAGAGGAAACCGGCCACATACAACCAACTCACCTTGGAACGGAGTGCGTTGTTCGACAATAAGACGTGGATCTTCCAACCGGACGGCTGGATCGTTTTTGACACGACCGTGTAGGAATCACGTTGTCCCTCAACAAGGGTACTTCCCCGTCTCAACTGTCTGAGCATAACAGGGGGAACCGGCTTGTTGGCATACAGTACCTTTCCGCTCGTGTCCGTGATGACGGCAATGGAGTGGACATGAAAACGGATTTGCCGGATCAGCCGGCTCAATATTTGTTGATCCGCGTCCGCCATCATGACCGCCAGAGGCTCCTGCGTATCGGGATCTTTGATCAGGCGGGCGACGCTGAACACTTCCGAAACTCCGGAATCAATCAGATAATCTTGCCGATGAGCGGAAATAAACACGACTTTCCCGTCTGCGGCGACGGCTTGTCGGTACCATGCCTGTTGCTGGAACGGATAGCGGGGAACCGTTGCCGATCCGTAACGGGAATTGGCGAACACGGAACCATCCAGCGTAACGATGATGGTTCCCGCGATTTCTTCCCGCGTGTTTTCCATATAATTGGGCAGAGTGGATATGAGCGTCTGATTGACCATCAGCTGGGTGGCAGGATCGGCGGTTTGATATTGACGATGGGTGATCAGCTTCAATGCTTGTATGATATTGTCGTTCAAATAGGGGACGATGGTCAGTCGCCCCAGATCTTGCAGATAGGTGCCGATTTGATTACTGAGAGAATTGAGCGTATTATCAGTCAATTTTTGTGTTTGTTGTACGATCTGGAATTGATAGTAGTACGGCATCACGAATGAAATGGTGAGAATCGGCACCGCAATGGTAAACAAATAGAGTATCAGCAGTTGCGAGCGAAGCGATTGTGAAACCTTCATGGCCGATGACCTCTCTTTCCTTTAGAAAATAGATAACAGGAAACGACCTTTGCGTCAAATGGAGGAGAATGGAAATCAAAGGGGATGCCAGATGAAAAATGAGCGCTTCCATCGTAGAATTGGATCATATGACAGCGCTTACATAATCAATATAATAAAGTATAAGATTAGACTGAATATTCCACTTATCCGATTTGAAAGGAGGAAGGAGAATGAAGAAATTTCTGTCGGTCGCGTTGATGTTGCTCATGATGACGGGATTGACCGCGGGTTGCGTCGGAGGAAGCGATGCGGACGATTCCGGTGAAAAGAAGATCACCGTCTATATGACCGTCGGTGAAGAACCCCTGAAACAACAATTGAGAGAGATCGGGAAAGAATTCGAAAAGAAATACCATACCAAAGTGGAGTTTCAATTTCCCGGAAATGACTACGAGAACATTTTGAAAGTCAAGATGGCGGCCAATGATTTGCCGGATGTGTTTGACACGCATGGTTGGGCCAAAATCCGCTACGGCAAGTATTTGGCGGATTTGCGGGGAGAACCGTGGGCGTCCAAGATGACGGATACGATCCGGCCTGTACTGACTGACGAAAAAGGAAAAGTGTATGCGCTTCCGCTCAACGAAGCCAAAGACGGTATCGCCTACAACGCGGATGTGTTGAAGCAATACGGGATTGCTCCGCCCCAAACGTTTGATCAGCTGATGGCGGCAGCGGATCAGATCAAAAAGAAAAGTAAAGGACAAGTAACACCCTTTTTCTTCTACGGTGCAGAATCGAGTTCACTTGCACAATTCTTCGACCAGTTCGCCACGCCGCTGTTGATCAGTCCGAAGAAGAATGAAGCACAAGCCTTATTGAACAACAAGTTCGACTGGAACAAATGGACATACCTGCCGCAGAAGTTCCTGGAAATGCATAAGAAGGGTTACATCAACAAAGACGTATTAACGGCCAGGAGCACGGATTTGCCGCAATTGTTTGCTCAAGGAAAAGTGGCTTTTGCCGTGGGAGGTCCCTCCTTCCTGGAGCAAGCGAAACAGATCAACCCCAAACTGAATGCGGGATACATGCCGGTACCGGCCATCGTTCCGGGAGATCAACCCTCCTTCTCCGGCGGGGAGCGGTACACGTTGGGCGCATGGAAGGATTCCAAACATTTGAAGGAAGCAAAGCAGTTCATCGCGTTTGTCGCCCAGCCCGAAAACCTGAAAAAAATCGCCGAAACGAGCAAATTGCCACCGGGAATCAAGGGCATTGAGGCCGACTTGGGTGATCTCACCCCATATTATAAAAAATATGAAAATACCCGCGTATTCCCCTACTTTGACCGGGTATATCTGCCCAACGGGATGTGGGATGTCATGGGCACGTTATCACAAGAACTCCTGGCCGGGAGCATCACGCCTCAGCAGTACTCACAAAGAATGAAAGAAGAATATCATCGCCTTCGAAATCAGCTCAGATAATGACGATGGCGGGTTGCCCCCGAAAGGGGGTACCCGTTTCTCATGAAGGGGAGTGAAGTCATGCAAATCGGAGGCGTGATCAAACGGAACAAAAAGTTGGAGGGACTCGGCGGCATGATCAGGCGAAGCAAAAAACCGCACCCGTCCGTTTGGTTAAATCTGCTGTATGTCCCGGCATTGGTGCTGTTTGTGGTGTTTATTCTGTACCCGTTTGTCAAAGGGATTCAGGTTTCCTTCACCAACTGGGACGGGTATTCGCAGACGTTCAGTTGGATCGGGTTGGACAATTATCGACGGATGTTGGATGATCCCAATATCGGAACGGTCATCCAAAATACGTTGATTTACGGGATCTGCAGCACCTTGTTTCAAAACATCATCGGGCTGGCTTATGCCCTGTTGTTGGATAAAAGCATCAAAGGACGGGGAATTGTTCGAACGATCGTCTATTTGCCTGTGATCATCAGCCCCTTGATCATGGGCTATATATGGTATTTCTTTTTCCAACTGCAGGGAGGAGCATTGAACGACATCGTCCAGTTGTTTGGGGAACAACCGGTCAATTTCCTGGGTGATCCGAAATGGAATGTCTGGATCATCACTTTCGTCAACACCTACCAGTATGTGGGGATCGCGATGGTGATCTATATGGCGGGCCTGCAATCGATTTCCAGGGAATATTACGAGGCAGCTGAATTGGATGGCGCCTCCGGATGGCAACGCTTTTGGCATATCACGCTGCCGCTGCTGATGCCTGCGATCACCGTCAATATCGTGTTGAACCTGATCGGGGGATTGAAGCTGTTTGACGTGATCATGGCATTGACCAAAGGCGGCCCCGGTTATGCATCCCAATCCATTTCCACCATGATGTACAAACTGTACTTCGCCAGCCAGGATGCGGGATACGCAGTTGCCTTGGGCAATCTCATGTTTGTCCTGATTTCGGTGTTCAGTTTGTTGGCGCTTTACTTTCTGCGTCGGAGGGAGGTTGTATGATGAAAGGCAGAAGCAATTGGGTGTACGTTTTGCTGATGATCTGGATTGGGGCCTTTCATATTCTCCCTTTTTATCTGCTGTTCACCACTTCATTCAAACCGATGGAGGATATGAGTTCCAAGTGGGCGCTCCCCGATACGTGGAATCTGGATAACTTCAAAAATGCCTGGGAGCAGGCTAACATGGGTTCCGCCTTTATCAACAACCTGGTGATCACCGCCGTGTCCGTGGTATTGGTGGTGGTTTTGGGTGCGTTGGCCAGTTATCCGCTTGCACGGTACCGAACACGGCTCAACAAATGGGTGTACAATCTGTTTGTCTCAGCGATGATCGTGCCACCGCTCACGATTCTGGTGCCATTGTACAAGATGGTGGCTGATCTGGGGGGGATGAATACCTATTGGGCGGTCATCCTCCTTCATGTCACCTTCCAACTGCCGCTGGCCATCTTTCTGTTCACCGGGTTCATCCAGACCATTCCGCGGGAATTGGAGGAAGCGGCCATGGTGGACGGAGCAAGCCGGTTGGGATTGTTTTTTCGGATCATTTTCCCTCTGCTCAAGCCCATTACGGCAACTGTGATGATTTTGACGGGAATCTCCATCTGGAATGACTATCAATTCTCGGTATTCTTCCTGCAAAGTACGGAGTCGCAAACTCTGACAGTGGCGCTGTCCACATTTTTCAGCCAATACATCAGCAATGTCGGATGGGTGGCTGCCGGATCATTGTTGAGCGCCTTGCCGCCGATTGTATTGTTCCTCTTTTTGCAAAAATACTTTATTCGCGGACTTGCTTCCGGTGCGGTTAAGGGATAAATTCATGCGCCTCACTTGGTTGACAAGAAGCCGTTTCAATATGTATGTCCATTGACGCCGACGGACGTAAGCCGGGGTGAGCGGAGAAATAGTCTGACAATTTTTCGAGGGGGAATGAATATGGGCATTCGTTATCACGCTCCCAGCCGTACCCTTCATCTGCAAGCCAAAGATACGAGTTATGTGATGCAAATCATCAAAGACGGCTATCTGGCCCACCTGTACTGGGGAAAGAAAATCCGCGCGGAAGAGCCGACGTATCGGATTCCCTTCAAGGATCGGTCGTTTTCCGCCAATCCGGACCCCGGTGACCGGACGTTTTCACTGGATGTATTGCCTCAGGAATACCCCGCATACGGCCGGACCGATCTGCGCTCGCCGGCTTATCACATTCAGTTGGAGAACGGTTCGACCATCACCGATTTACGCTATGTCTCCCATCGGATTTTTCGCGGCAAGCCAAAACTGGACGGACTGCCGTCCACTTATGTGGAAGCGGACGATGAAGCCGAAACGTTGGAAGTGGAACTGGCTGATTCATTGATCGGCTTGAGGGTAATCCTTTCCTATACCGCCTATGAAGACCGGAATGTGATCACCCGCTCTGTGCGTTTTGTCAACGAAGGGAATCAGGATTTGAAACTGCTGCGGGCGCTCAGCATGAGCATCGATTTCCCTGATGCCGAATTCAACATGCTGCAGTTGTCGGGGGCGCATTGCCGGGAACGGCATATCGTCAAACGGCCGCTCACCGTGGGCACGCAGTCCATTGAAAGCCGGCGGGGTGCCAGCAGTCATCAGCAGAACCCGTTTCTCGCCCTGCTGCGACAGGGAGCAGACGAGGACCAAGGGGAAGTGTACGGTTTCAGCCTGGTCTACAGCGGCAATTTCCTCGCCCAAATCGAGGTGGATCAATATGAAACGGCCCGCGTGTCGATGGGGATTCATCCGTTCGATTTTTCCTGGTTGCTGAAGCCGGGTGAATCCTTCCAGACACCCGAGGCGGTGCTTGTCTATTCTTCCGAAGGGTTAAACGGCATGTCCCAAACCTACCACAAATTGTACCGCAGCCGTCTTTGCCGCGGTGTCTACCGGGACAAAGTCCGCCCGATCCTGGTGAACAACTGGGAAGCCACTTACTTCGATTTCGACGCCGACAAGATTGAAGAAATCGCCCGCACCGGACAGGAACTGGGGATCGAGCTGTTCGTATTGGATGACGGTTGGTTCGGCAGACGGGATGATGACACGTCCTCGTTGGGTGACTGGTTTGTGAACCGGAGAAAACTGCCGGGCGGGTTGGAAGATTTGGCGGAACGTATCCGGAAGCTGGGTATGGAATTTGGCCTGTGGGTGGAACCGGAAATGGTCTCCCCGGACAGCGACCTGTACCGGAAGCATCCGGACTGGTGTCTGCATGTGCCGGATCGGTCCCGTTCCGAGGGAAGAAATCAGCTCATCCTCGATTTCTCACGCCAAGACGTGTGTGATGCGGTGATCCAAATGATTTCCGACATCCTGTCGTCGGCGCCGATCACCTATGTGAAGTGGGATATGAACCGGCATATGACCGAAATCGGTTCGGCGGCACTTCCTCCGGAGCGACAGCGGGAAACGGCCCACCGGTACATGCTGGGGCTCTATCGCGTGATGGAGGAACTCACCTCCGCGTTTCCGCATGTGCTGTTTGAAAGCTGTTCGGGAGGCGGCGGCCGCTTTGATCCAGGCATCCTGTACTACATGCCTCAGACCTGGACCAGCGACAACACGGATGCCGTGGAACGTTTGCGTATCCAGTACGGAACCAGTATGGTCTATCCGCCGATCACCATGGGAGCTCACGTGTCCGCTGTACCCAACCATCAAGTGCACCGCGTCACCTCGTTGCAGATGCGCGGGGATGTCGCGATGGCCGGCAACTTTGGGTATGAGATGGACCTGACGAAGCTGACGGAAGAAGAAAAGAAGCTGGTCAAGCAACAGGTGGCCCTGTACAAAGAAATCCGGCCCCTGATCCAGTTCGGTGATTTTTATCGGCTGAAAAACCCCTTTGAAGGCAACGAAGCGGCATGGATGTTTGTTTCCGAAGACCGGCGGGAGGCGATCGTCTTTTACTACCGGGTGTTGGCGGAGGCCAATGCTCCCCTGAGGCGATTGCGACTGAAAGGGTTGGACCCCGAACGCGACTACATTTTGATCGGAGACGGACAAACATACGGAGGGGACGAATTGATGCATCTGGGGCTGGCCGTCCCGGACTTGACGGGGGATTTCCAAAGCGTGATCTGGAGATGGGTGGCGAAAGAGGAATAGGGAGAGGAAACCGGGCCATAGCGCCCGGTTTTTAATATTCCCCTTAATGAGGAGGTCGATGGCGACCTATGATCAAAACTGTATGGGAGATTCATGATTTCCCTGAAAACATGATTGAATGGTTTTCAATGATCCGATTGAAAGGACTTCACTCTCTCTTCTACAAACTTGGTAAGGATGAAGCGCTTTCTATCGATTCTCCAATCTGCCTGCTCTGCGATGTGGCTTCCCAATCCAACCGGGTCTGTTCGTATTTTACCGGACAGGTAGGTCGATGTAGCGCCAAAATCGGGCAACCATAGATTCTCACACCTGTAAAAAGTATCTATACCGGATTGTATAATTGGAATATTACGCTTCCACTCCACCCCTTTCTGATCATAAACAATCAAAATATTGTGTATATACTTCCCAAACCCTTACAATAAAAAAGAGATGGCACAAACAGATTGGGAGGGGTGTCCGCGTGGGCGTATTGGAGGAACTGTTGCGGGATGTGCCGCTTCCCCGCATGGCGAGGGTTCGGCAACGGTTTGATGATTCACGCCTGGAGGATTGGGAACGGGAACTGATCAGACAGTTACGGCAACCGGAGGTGAGTGGACGCATTTCCCCGGGAGCGCGGGTCGCGGTGGCGGTGGGCAGCCGCGGCATCGCCGAAATTGATGCCGTGACCCGCGTCGTTGTGGCGGAACTGCGGAAGGCGGGGGCGGCTCCTTTCATTGTGCCCGCCATGGGCAGTCACGGCGGGGCCACCGCGGAGGGACAGCGGGCGGTGCTGGCCAAGTTGGGCATCAGGGAAGAGACGGTGGGGGCCCCGATCCGCTCCTCGATGGATGTGGTGCGCGTGGACACCTTGCCCAACGGATTGCCGGTTTATGCCGACAGGGCTGCCGCGGAAGCGGATGCGATCGTGGTGATCGACCGGATCGGCAAAAACATCAGCGGGGACGGGATGGACCCCAATATTACCGGACGTTATCCCACTCCTTACGCCCAGGGAGGCCCCCGGGCCATAGCGCCCGGTTTTTTCAGGTCGTGTCCAGTCATACCGTCCATTTGCTTTCCCGGAACCTCTATCTATTTCGTAACGCCTGTATAGATGTGAATCGCGTCTCTCAGGAATTCGGTCATACCGGGCTGCTTTTCGTAGTATGCCTTGAACCGTTCGTCATCCACATACATTTGGGCAAGGTTGGCATGCGCTTCTTTGCTGTATTCGCCCCAGAAATACATCAGCCACTGCTTATGCAACTCAGCGGTTTTTTGCGCAATGTCGCTGGCAGGGTCCCCATTTTCAAACGCTTCGGCAAGTGTCGCCAGCACTTCATCCGCCAGTCGGGTAACCTCTTCATACTCTTCTTTCGTCATGTTCTTCAGTTTTTCATTGGATCGGTTCACGACATCATCGCCATATTTCTCACGGATTTCTTTCCCGTACTTCGCCTCGTTCTCGTCAATCATCTGCTGCTTGAAACCTTCAAACTTCTCTTGATCGGTCATGATGATTCTCCCTTCCATTGAAGCAATTGTTTTTTCCACATTGGCGATCAAAACATCCAACCGCTTTCTTTTGGCCAGGAGTTGTTCACGGTGTTCCCGAAGCGCTTTGGCCCCGTCATAGGAAGGGGAAGTGACGATTTCTTTTATCACATCGAGACTGACCCCCAATTCCTTGTAAAACAGGATTTGCTGTAAACGGTTGACTTCCGCCTGACCATAGATCCGGTATCCAGACGAGTTGATTCTTGCCGGCTTCAAAATCCCGATCTCATCATAATACCGAAGCGTTCTGGTACTGACTCCTGCCAGACGGGCCAGCTTCTGCACGGTGTATTCCATGTGTTCACCTCCTGACACCATCACTGTACACCTTTACGTATACGTCAATGTCAATCCCTTTTTTTGGGGAGTGTGCCCTTTTTTGATTCAAAGCATCTCGGCCGGACTGGGTAATTCTCCTGCGAGGTGGTACCCGGTGTCCGGTACTTCGGTGGCCGTCACCAAGCGCCAGGTCGGGCACTTTTTGCTGAAGCCCCATATTGACGGACACAAAAAAAACCACTCTCTTTCAGAGTGGTTCAAATGTTACGGATCAACATTTCTCTCTCTCGCTCAGGTTTTCTCCTTCCGTCGATCAGTTCCCGTCAGTATAAGAAATAAAAACAATCCGAAACCTGCCAAGAAGAACACCATGAACGAAGAAATTGCAGTATAAGTTTCACCGGTGGAGAAACGTGTGGTGATCCCTACAAACAGACTGAAAAGGATCAATCCGATGGACAACGCATAGAGTGCAGCGCGTATTTTATTCATCCCGTATTTTTTGCGTGTTTCTCTTGTCAATGTACTGTAAGTCAATAACGCACCACCTGCAACGATGAAGATACCGGCGCCCGAAACCTCCAGTGCAGGCAGGTTCATGAAATACAACATTGCCGATGTGAGCAACCCAAACAATACAAGTAAGACTCCAGCAACGATTCCGGCAGTTGAAATACGTGCTGTCATCGTGGAATAAACCGATTGCTTCGCCATATCCTGTCCAACTTTGCGCATTTCATCCACCAGACCACTCAAATCACCCATTGAAATGACAGCCTCTTTAAAAGCTTGTTCATCATCCATACCTCGGGATTGATAATCTGCAATTTTTTCTTTCATGTTCGTGGCAAGTTCTTCCTTTAAGTCAAAAAGCTGTTGACTTTCTCCAACCCCCGAAAATAGATTGTCAATATATGTTTTTATTTTTGTATCATTATTATTTTTATTGTTCAACATCATTGAGACCTCCTTTTATCAATTGATCCAAAACCTCTTTTGCGAAGTTCCATTCTTTTTTGCGTTGATCGTAGTGTTCTTTACCCTTATCGGTAATGCGATAATATTTGCGTCTGCCTCCCTGCGTTTCATCCCCCCAATAGGAGACGATGTAACCCTCTTGCTCCAATCGACGAAAAGCTGTATACAGGGTTGCTTCCTTTAATTCATACCGGTTACCGCTTAGCTTGATGATTTTTTTGTAGATTTCGTATCCGTAGCTATCACCTTGGCGAAGGATGTTTAAAATGACCGTGTCGGTATGACCACGGATCAGGTCCGTTGAAATTGTGCTGTTCATAATCCCTACCTCCCGGAATATAATTTACACCACATTACTGTGTGTGTCAAGGTAATGTGTCTGTAGAAGATGACCTTCCGTCTTGTCACCACCCACGAAGTGGTCAAGCGAAAAAAAGAGCCTTGGTGGCGCCCCTTAAAAGAAAAAAGGCTTTCTCCAAACCAGAGAAAGCCTTTTTTCTTGCATTTCATTCGTTCATTTCTTTTTCGGCCAGCGGTATGGCAAGACATAACGGATCATGGAATGGAAAACGGTTGCCCATTGTTCTTCTCTCAACCAACCGATGGGACAATCCCTTGTAACTCCTAATTCCTTGACCAGGCGGGTGATCTGCGGTCCTGTAAATACACCTTTCAGTACTTGGTCCATCGGCCATTCAGCCCGTTTCAAACCATAAGATGCCAGCGATAAAAACAGTGCGTGGCACCAATCAGGGATAAGAGGTTTCGTCTTTTTTTTGATAAACAAAACGGCTGAGTCCACGCGGGGAGGCGGGGAAAAATGATGGGGTGGCAATGTTTGCTCCATCTTCAAGTCAAAATACATTCGCCATGTCAAAATGCGCGGGCGGATGACCGGACTGGCCGTAAACCGCTTGGCCGCTCCCTTTTCAATGACGAGTAAGGCTTTTTTCATCGGGATTGTAGGCTGATCCATCAGTTTTCCCAGAATGGGAGTTGTAATGGAGTAAGGGATGCTGGCCACCACGCAAAAGGGTTTTCTTGGAAGATTCACTTGCAGGAAATCTTTGGCGATAATGGTCACATTTTTTGCTTTGCCGAATTTCTCGCGAAGTTTCTCCACAAACTGCGGATCATTTTCAATGGCCCATACTTTTCCCGCTCTTTGCGCCAAGGGCAGGGTCAACGCACCTTTTCCCGCTCCGATATCCAAAACCAGTTCGTTTGATTCAACCCCGGCCATTTCCACCAAGCTTTGGGTCAATCGTTTGCTGTGCATCAGGTGTTGGCCGGGAAAATTACTTCCTTCTTTATGATGTTGCCGTTGGCGTTTGTTCTTCATTTTTCATCCTCCGTTCCGAAACCTACCTGTGTGGAGCAAACGGAGGATGAATCAACATCAACATGACCGACTGATCCCGGTCCGATTGGAACGGGTCGCCGGACTCTCGGGCAATCGCACATCAATCACAAAAAAGGAGGGCAAATGCCCCCCCTTGACAACCGTATGCGAATGGCAGGGTTTACCTGAAAATAGGCATACTAATCCCGATTCACTCTACACACAGGTAGGGCTTTGAGCACGATTCATAAATTAGTGACTCAAAGCTTGGAATCGGATTCTGTAAAACGCCAACATGGTAAACCCTCCATTGTTTTTTTGCCCCAAGCAATATATTAGATCAACCAATTTCATTTGGAAAACATGATAAACGGAAACTGGACTGCGATGTACTGTTCAACTGCTGGAGCATCTGTAGATGAAGCAGTTGCAGGACCAGTGTTCCCCTGACGGATGAGGGCTGCTGTGAAATATCAAGAGTCGGGGGGGTTTCCCCTGGTTCAGAACAGGAAGTGTTGGAACACCGGAGACGTATGTATTCCCCAGGAAAGGATTGGCTCCCTCACGGATTTGTCAGACACGCTCAAGTAAGGTCATCCGATTTTGGCTAAACGCGCTCTTTTCCGATCTCATCAATCTAAATATTGTAAATCATCTAACCATAGACTTACAATGAAATAAAAAAGACGACCATGATCAGGCAGGAGGTGCCCGCGTGGGTGTATTGGAAGAACTGCTGCGGGATGTGCCGCTTCCCCGCATGGTGAGCGTTCGGCAACGGTTTGACGATTCACGCTTGGAGGATTGGGAACGGGAACTGATTCAGCAGTTACGGCAACCGGACGTGAGAGGGCGCATTTCTCCCGGGGCACGGGTCGCCGTGGCGGTGGGCAGTCGCGGCATCGCCGAGATTGACGGAGTAACCCGCGTCGTTGTGGCGGAACTGCGGAAGGCGGGGGCGGCTCCCTTTATCGTCCCTGCCATGGGCAGTCACGGTGGGGCCACTGCGGAGGGACAGCGGGCAGTGCTGGCCAAATTGGGCATCAGGGAAGAGACGGTGGGGGCCCCGATCCGCTCCTCGATGGATGTGGTGCGCGTGGACACCTTGCCCAACGGATTGCCGGTTTATGCCGACAGGGCTGCCGCGGAAGCGGATGCGATCGTGGTGATCAACCGGGTCAAACCGCATACGGCCTTCCGCGCCAAGATTGAAAGCGGTCTGATGAAAATGATCAGCATCGGTTTGGGTAAGCAGAAAGGGGCGGAAGCGTGTCACCGGCTGGGCTTTGGGCAAATGGCGGAAAACATCGTGGCCATGGGGCGTGTCCTGATCGCCCGTTTGCCGATCATCTTCGGGGTGGCCTTGGTGGAAAACGCATACGACCAATTGTGCCATGTGGAAGTGGTGTTGTCCGAACGGATCGAAACTCGGGAACCTTCGCTGTTGGAAATGGCCAAATCCCGCATGCCGCGGCTGTTGTTTCCCGATCTGGACGTGCTGGTGATCGACCGGATCGGCAAAAACATCAGCGGGGACGGGATGGACCCCAATATTACCGGACGTTATCCCACTCCCTACGCCCAGGGAGGACCCCGGGTCAACAAAATGGTGGTGCTGGATTTGACGCCCGAGACAGGGGGAAACGCCAACGGTGTCGGAACGGCCGATTTTACCACACAACGATTGGTGGACCGGATGGACAAAACTGCCACTTACGCCAACGGATTGACTTCGACTGTCGTCGCGCCGACCAAGATTCCGACCACATTGCCCAACGATCGGTTGGCGGTTCAAGCCGCTGTCAAGACTTGCAACATCCTCGATCCGTACCGGGTGAAACTGGTTCGCATCCGGGATACCCTGCATCTGGGGGAAATTCGGATTTCGGAGACGCTGTTGCCGGAAGCCGAGCGGCATCCGGATGTGGAAGTGTTGTCTCAACCCGAACCGATGCAGTTTGACGAACAGGGAAATTTCATGGATGGATGGTGAGATACATGGGGAACCTGTTTGATCTGACAGGGAAAACGGCGGTGGTGATCGGAGGAACCAGTGTATTGGGCAGTGCCATGGCGGTCGGATTGGCGGAACACGGCGCACGCGTGGCCATCGCCGGACGCAACCAGAAAAAAGCGGGGAGCGTGTTGGAGCAAATCGAAGCCGCAGGTGGAGATGGACAAGCGTTTTTTGTGGAAGTGACGGTGAAGGAGAGCATTCAGGAGCTGGAACGTTCAATTCGTGAATGGGCCGGCGGATACGACATATTGATCAATGCCGCGGGGGTGAATGCATCCACCCCGTTTTTTGATCTGGACATGGAAGAATGGGATTACATCATGAGCGTCAATTTGAAAAGTGTTGTGATGGCTTGCCAGGTGTTTGGCAAAGGGATGGTTGAGAGCGGGAAAGGCGGCAGTATCATCAACATCTCCTCCGTTTCGTCGGGACCGCCGCTGTCCAAGGTGTTTTCGTATTCGGCGAGCAAGGCGGGCATCAACAATATCACACAATATCTGGCGCGGGAATGGGCCCCTCACCGGGTTCGGGTCAATGCAATCATCCCCGGATTTTTCCCCGCTGAGCAGAACCGGAAATTGCTCACCCCGGAACGAACCGAGGCGATCATGCGCCACACGCCGATGGCCCGCTTCGGCAATCCCGAAGAGTTAAAAGGAACTGCGGTCTGGTTGGCTTCGGAAAAGGCGTCCGGTTTTGTGACCGGCGCATTGATCCGGGTGGACGGCGGCTTCGGGGCGATGACGTTGTAATGATTCAGTGAACGCGGAGACAGTCGTTTTCCCGCCACAAAAGGGATCGTCTCCGCGTATCCGACTCGCCCAACCGTTTACGGAAAAAGCCGTCTGAAAGCCCATGGTTTGAATCGTGGGATGAAAGGCGGCGTTGCTCGGTATCCCCTTTTGGGGATGGTAAGAGCAACCAATTTGTTGTATAATCGAACATATGAGCGGTGCTCATCCACTAGTAGTGGGCTTGTTCCTGTGTACGTCATGGTATGAGGTTCCAGTGGCGAACAAATCTCTCCCACTGGATGAAACCATGAGAGTGAGGCAAAAAGAACTAGCGTACTGGTAATACCACGGGCACTTCCGTTGGTCGCAGGTACGCCGCCCATGTGGGTACATGTGCCCGGTGGCGCAGAACCATATGGGACGGGGTGATGACACACCCCCTAACTTGAGGGTTGCCCGAAACAGAAATGGACTGAGGGCGCTAACCACTCAAGAATCCCACGGCTTTAGCCGTGTGGAGTGTCAAGGAATGGTTCTTCCTCACATCAAATCCGTTCAAATGCTTCTCTTGAGATTGCTTTTGCCTCCGATTTGGAGTCTTTTTTTGTCTTGCCAAGGATAGAAAATTATCGAACCGAGTAGAAGTACAATGGGTTCCGTTGATGGACACGGCAACACTTGAGGAACAAGCGAAAATCGGTGCGGATGTTGGTTGTTGGCCGCCTGAAACCCAACTTATTGATCCACCCCGAACGTTGGCGGCCAATCTTCTGTGGATGAGTGTCCATCCTCCCTGTGGGTTCAGTGTATCTCCACCGCAGATACTAACTTAATATTCATGAAATTTTAAACGAAATAAAGAAGGGATGGTGGTTCTTGGTGTAGAATGGAAGAATACACATTTTTGGGTCTTGAGGCGGTGTCATACCGCCGAAGGGAGCAATCGGCATGAAAAGGTGGATGGTCGTCTGGTTGGTGTTTTTTCTGGGTACGCCGATTGTCGGAACGTTTATTCTTATCATTGCGTATCAGCTGGTATTGGACGGTGTGCGTTTTTATCCGTTTTGGCTGGGGGAATCGTATCTGTATTTGTGGTTTCCCGCAGCAGCGATTGCCACGATGACGACACACTGGGGAAAACGGCATCCCAAAGGGTATGGTGCATTGACAATCACGCTGTTTGTGTTGGTCATGGTGTTGGGAACGGCGGATATCATGCGACAGTATGGCCCTGTCGTCAGAGAGACGGTCGTACTCAAAGGATACACTCCCGACGCATTGGTGACCGACCGTCAGATGTACCGGGTGCCGTATTTTCCTTTTGATCAGGAAAAAGTTCTGCAGGCGGTGCGGGAAGAACGGGCGGAACCCGTTTATCTGGCACTGGATGAAGGAATGATACTGGCTTTTGCCGATCCCGCATACACCGGATACACATGGACCGACCGCATCGTGCACCTGGCCGTGGGGTTGACGGCGTTGGGCGCCTTCGTGGGGTATTTCGCCTATGTACTCAGTGTATGGACCCGGTACGTCCAAATGACCGATGAAGCGCTCGTCTTTCACCGCTGGCGTTCCTTCACCATTCTGCCGTATAAGGAGATCATTCATATCTGTATCGATGAGGATCAAAACCGGGTCTCGGTCGAGACGGAGGAGGTGGTTCATCATTGGACAACAGAACCGGAGGTCAAAGAACAGTTGCGGCAAGCCGCGAAAAAGGCCGGTCTGATCGCTCATGCGCACGGGAGATACAGTCGGCCGCAACAGTACCGGGAGATCCGGTTGGCGGAAGATGCTGTTGTCATCATGAAGGACGGAGAGGAGACGCGTATTCCTTATTTGGATGTGAGGGAGGTATATTGGGACGGCGCGGTTCGGATCACTGCCAGCGAAGTGGACGTGCTGATCACGGATGAACGGTACGTTCACCGGGATTGGTTGGAAGAATTGACGAAACGGCTGAAACAGGCCTGGCAGGAACGGGGTATCGGCTATGCGATGGAAGAGAGCTTGGAAGAGGGATATGTGTGGCTCGCATCGGAGTGGACGTGGGAGTGAAAAAGATCTGCAGGAGGAGTAAAAGGCCGGTGAAAAAAGAAGGAATCCTTTCCTCAAGGAGTGACTTCACCACGTGGGGTACGAATGGGGAAAGGATTCCGGAACCAGCCGATTGATGAAAAACGGGTGACGCTTTTGTTTGGGGAAGTTAGCCAGCCCAACCGCTTCAACGATCCGTCAGGGCGAGCCGGATACCCAAAATGGCGAATAAAGTCGCTTTCACCTTGTTGACATATCTCGCCATGGCCGGGTGTCGAAGCCATCGTTGCCCGATCATACCGGCAAATACCGAAACAGCGGTAAACACCGCCAATGCTTGCAGGAGAAAGAGGAAGCCCAACAACACCATCGGCCATACGGTATTCCCCGCGGAAGCGGGGACGAATTGTGGCAAAAACGCGAGGAAAAACAGTGATACCTTTGGATTGAGCAGGTTCATGAAAATCCCTTTGCGATAGAGAGTTCCGTGCGAACGACGTTCCGCTTGCGGAAGATCGAAGGTTGCTTTTCCTTCCCGCGCCGCCTGCCAAGCCAGATACAGCAGATACAATGCCCCCGCGTACTTCAAAACGGCAAACGCGATCGCCGATTGGTGAAAAATCGCTGCAACACCCAGCGCGGCGGCCAGCGTGTGAACGATCAATCCGGTACACAAACCGAGACTCGTAGCGATCCCGGCGGTTTTTCCCCGGCTCATGCTTTGTGCGATCACAAACAAAATGTCGGGGCCGGGCATCAGTGTGATGGCAACCGAAGCGGCGAGAAAATACAGGATGTGGCCTGGGTCCATTGTGAGACACCTCGCATTTAAGGGATGGAAGGATTCGGACCATGGACATTCAATGTTTCGGCCGACGATCACGGAAAAAGATAGCGATAATCCGGCGCATGGCTTTTCTCGACAAGAAGCGGGGCAACGCGGCAATCCAGCGGTTACGGATACCGGTCACCACGACTGTTTTTTGGTGTTCCCATCCGTCAAGGGCTTCCCGTACCACTTGTTCGGCAGGGATTGCATAGGGCTGCGTGATCCCCGTTCGCTCCGCAAATTCGCTTTGGGTACTGCCCGGACAAACAACGGTTACGGTGACACCGCTGCCTTTCAACTCCTCTGCCAACGCCTCCGTGTAATGAAGCAAAAAAGTTTTGGCAGCGCCGTATACGGCCATGTAGGGAGTGGGGAAGAAGGCCAGAGAGGAGGACACTTGGATAATCCCGCCCTGTTTTCGTGCGATCATATCAGGCAAAGCGGCACGGGTAAGCGCCAACGGTACTTGGATGTGAAGACGCACCAATGCTTGTTCCAAGTCGCCGTCGGTGTGAATAACAGGACCGTACAACCCGATTCCCGCATTGTTGACGAGCAGGTTGATTCGATGCCGAGTGATCCACCGGCTGATCCGGGCAACATCTTCCTCATGGGTCAAATCGGCCGTGATCACGGTCGCCTTCGCTCCACGCTGGTTGACGGCGTTTGCCACCTCTTGCAACAAGGAGGTTCGGCGGGCCACCAGCACCAGATCGTATCCCCTGTTTGCCAGCTCCTCGGCAAACGCGCGGCCGATCCCCGACGATGCTCCGGTGATAAGGGCAACCGGTCGCATGATGATGATTCCCCCTTAATTAAAAACAACGAATCTCCATGCGATTGCCGTCAAAGTCCTGGAAGCACATCCATTTTCCGTATTTTTCATCGAACATCCCGCTTACGTGACTTGCCCCACACGCTGAATCACCGGAGGCATACCCTTCGGTCGCCGTGGTCTCTCGCCGATAATCCATCCGCTTTGATTTACTGAGTTTTTCCGGTTTCGGTTTATGAATTCTGCTTGTGATCTTTCAAGTGTGCAAACCGATCGGTTCCGAATATGGATTCCGCAATTTCGCTTAATACTTTGCCGATGCTTTCATGTATGATGTGATCTGCCAAATGATCCAGAGGAGTAGCGGTTTTGTTGATGATGATGATTTTGGAACCTGTTTCATGCGCTAACTCTACCAATCCGGCAAAAGGATAAACTTGCAGAGAAGAGCCCATTACCAGTACCGTATCTGCTTGTTCCACTTCTTGAACAGCCGAATGCCAATCATCCGAATTAAGCGGTTCACCGAACAGAACGATTGGCGGACGAAGGGGAGCCTTACAATTCTCATCGGTACAATAATAGGTAGATTCGCGATAAGAAGTTGCGGGATATTCTTTTCCACAGCGGGAGCAGACCAGATGGCGCATATGACCATGGACTTCGATCACCCGTTGACTTCCCGCCCGTTGATGGAAACCATCGATGTTTTGCGTAAGAACCGCTTTTAACATTCCTTCCTTCTCCAGTTCGGCCAGCACATAATGACCAATATTGGGTTTATGCTTCAATAAGTCTTCGATGCGCATTTGATAGAATTCAAAAAAGTCATCTGTTCCGATCGCTTGCGGGCTGGCGATTTCATAAGGATTTCTTCCGCACCAAAGCCCGCCTTGTGAACGAAAATCGGGAAGTCCGCTTTCTGTTGACATACCTGCACCAGTCAGGGCGACGAGATAGTTGGAGTTTTGGATCAGCTGAATCAGTTCTTCCATGAGATCCCCTCCTCTTTTCAAAGGATCTATATTGAACCATTTCCATGAGGTTTGCCAGTGCCGGGGTGCTTACGTACGGGTATGCAGAATCGCCTCGCTTCTGATGCCAATCCTTTCTCCATTAACATATTAACATTAGACATCGCCCGATTCACAACTCAGCCCTTCCAATTTTGCCTCTGAGGGGATTGTTTTTTTGTCCGATGTGCCAGTATGACCTAATAGTAACAACAGTTTGGCGAAATACGGTCTTTTTGTTTGGCAACAGAAAAAGCCGCTGATGCGGCCGAGGCTGTTACAACAGAACCGGATTGGCATACGAAAACATTCAGTACCATTTGACACGCCACACGTCTGAAGACGTGGGAATTGGGTTGTTAGTGTTCGCAGTCCGTTTCCGCTTTGGACAACACCCAAGTTCTGGGGTGTGTCTTCACCCCGTCCCAAAGCAGTTCTACAACAACGCTGTATGCACCCGTCTGGGTGGCGTACCTTTTACCAGTACACTGGCTTTCATTCCTCACGCTCATGGTTTTACCTGGTGGGAGTCTTCGCCACCAGAACCTCCTGCCATGATTACAACATCCTACTACCAGCAGGATGTGCACAGCTCGATGAAGATGCCAACATTTCTTGTTTTTTCTGACCATCCCCGTGAAGGGGATCACGGGCAAAGCTGTCTTTCATCCCACGATTCAAATACCCCAAGGGCACTTCCTATGATCGCCATTTCTGTAATTCAAAAAAAGTCCTTGCTCTTGAAATTACGTAAATACCGGACTGTAAGCAATGGTGTAAAACATGATGAAGGTATTTTAGTGTCAACAAGATTATTAAAAAAAGTGATTGGGAAGCGGGGCATTGGGCAGGGATTGGTCGCGGGCCATTTCCTCCAAGCGTATCGTACTTTGCCTGCGACCTGCGCTGACCGGGTCGGGCGGTCCATCAGTTTCCCTGCGGGGCGCAGATGAAGGGAAGACTGGAAAGCAACGTGGACAGTATTCGCCAGACATACTCTGAAAAAGGGTGGCCGTTTTCCAACGAGCGACCTTTGCGTTTGTCGAAAGAGGGGCGAGAGGGAAAACGGCTTACCCGAAATTTTGATTGGTGAATACCGTGGGCTTTTTAATCCCTGAAAAAACTTTTGAGAACGAACAGCGCGTTGGCCGGGCGTTCGGCAATCCGGCGAGTAAAGTAGGGATACCAATCTTTCCCGAACGGCGTATACACCCGCACTTTATAACCTTCGGCCACCAGTTGCCGCTGCAATCCGTTACGCACACCGTACAACATCTGGAATTCGTACAGGTCGTCGGGAATGTTGTTTTCCTTGACGAACCGCTTCGTCCAGTTGATGATGTTTTCGTCGTGGGTGGCGATGGCCGTGTAGCAGCCGTTTTTCAGATGCATGGCGACCAGCTTCAAATAGTTGTCATCCACGTCCTTTTTGTCCGGGAATGCTACGTCCTTGGGCTCCTTGTAGGCTCCTTTTACGATCCGCAGATTGACGCCCATCTCGCCCAGCTCTTCGACGTCTGACTCGGAACGGTACAGATAGGACTGAATGACGAGGCCCACATGTTCTTTCCCGTATTCCTGAACCAGCGTTTTGAAGAGATCAATCGTTTGTTGCACCCGGGGCGAGTCCTCCATGTCGATGCGGACAAAGTTGTTCTTCTCTTTGGCTTTGGCCGCAATCCGGCGCATGTTTTCCAAACAGAAATCGTAGTTGATGTCCAATCCCAGTTGGGTCAGCTTGACGGAGACGTTGGAATTGACACCGTTTTTGGCGATGGCATCAAATATCGTCACGATGGAGTCGGTGGCTTGCCGGGCTTCTTCCCGGGTGGTTACACTTTCACCCAGCAAATCCAGGGTGACGACCAACCCTTCCTCATTCAGTTTTTTGACGATGTCCACTGCTTCGTCCAATGTTTCCCCGGCAACAAAACGGGATGCCCCCAACTTCAATCCGTATTTGGAAACGAATTTCGTGACGATGGGGTTTCCAGCAATTGTTAGGACCAATTTGCGTGAAAAGGACATCCTATTCCTCCTTTTTCGAGGACAATTGTATATAATCATACATAGCATTCACCTTTAAACCGTTTTCATTATACACCAGCATGGGTGATCTGCAATCCTTTTTATCATTCGAACGATTTGAAGATTTCCCATGGGGTGGGGTACAATAAGGGAGGCAAATCAGGATAAGAGGAGGCGTTTTCGTTGGTAGTCGAATTTCGCAATGAGCCCTTCACCGATTTCTCCAAAGAGGAAAACCGCCGCGCGTTTGAAGAGGCGCTGGCCAAAGTGGAATCCGAACTGGGGCGCGAATACGACTTGATCATCGGCGGAGAGCGGATCAAAACCGAAGAGAAGTACCGCTCCATCAACCCGTCCAATGTGGATCAGGTGGTCGGATTTACCTCGAAAGGCACGGAAGAGCATGCGGAGCAGGCCATTCAGGTGGCGGCGAAAACCTTCGAAACTTGGAAAAAGGTTTCTCCTGAAGCACGTGCCCGGATTCTGTTCAAAGCAGCGTCCATTTTGCGCCGGAAAAAACATGAGTTCTCCGCCTGGATGGTGTTCGAGGCGGGCAAATCCTGGCCGGAAGCCGATGCCGACACCGCCGAAGCGATTGACTTTTTGGAGTTTTACGGCCGTGAAATGATCCGTCTGAGCGAACGGCAACCGTTGACTCGCATTCCGGGAGAAGACAACGAACTCACCTACATTCCGCTGGGTGTGGGGATTGTCATTCCGCCGTGGAACTTCCCGTTGGCCATCATGGTCGGCATGACCTCCTCCGCGGTTGTCGCGGGTAACACCGTGGTGCTGAAACCGGCCGGTCCGACGACGGTAATCGCCGCCAAGTTCATGGAAATCCTGGAGGAAGCCGGTCTGCCGGCAGGCGTGGTCAACTTCGTGCCCGGTTCCGGTCCGGTCGTGGGTGAGTACTTGGTGAAACATCCGTTGGCACGGTTCATCTCCTTCACCGGTTCCCGTGACGTGGGGCTGCGCATCAACGAACTGGCCGCCAAACGGGCCAAAGGGCAAAAATGGATCAAGCGCGTCATCGCGGAGATGGGCGGAAAAGACTCCATCATCGTGGACAAGGAGGCCGACCTGGATCTGGCCGCTCAAGCGATCGTCACCTCGGCGTTCGGGTTCTCCGGTCAAAAATGTTCTGCTTGTTCCCGAGCGATCGTGCATCAAGACGTTTACGACGAAGTGCTGGCCAAAGTGACCGAGCGAGTAAAAAACCTCAAAGTGGCCGAAGCGCGTGAGTTCGGCATCGATATGGGTCCGGTGATCGACGAAAACGCCTATAAGAAAATCCTGGAATATATTGAGATCGGAAAACAGGAAGGTCGTTTGGTGATCGGCGGCGGGAAAGCCGAAGGAAACGGGTACTTCATCCAACCGACGATCTTCGCCGATGTGGATCCGAACGCCCGGATCGCCCAAGAAGAGATCTTCGGCCCGGTCGTGGCGTTCATCAAGGCAAAAGACTTTGATCATGCGCTGGAAATTGCCAACAACACAGAGTACGGTTTGACCGGTGCCGTTATTTCCCGAAACCGCGCCAACCTGGAAAAAGCGCGTGAAGAGTTCCATGTCGGCAACCTGTACTTCAACCGCAAATGCACCGGTGCTTTGGTGGGTGTGCATCCGTTCGGCGGCTTCAACATGTCGGGTACCGACTCCAAGGCGGGCGGGCGCGACTACCTGCTCTTGTTTACCCAAGCCAAAGTGGTTTCCGAGTTGTTCTGATGCAACGAACAGAACCCCGGCAAGTTACAATTTGCCGGGGTTTTACTCTTGTCAAAGTTTCGCCGCTCCCCCAAAAAAGGTGGGTCGTTTTCCCCCGGGCGATCTTTGGGCTTGCCGAGAGGGGAGCGGGAAAAGGGCGCACCCGAAATGGCAGGTTTGGTTTCGCCCGTTGTGTTTGTAAACGATCCCCGGCAGGTTTATCCCTTGCCGGGGCTTTCGGTTTCTTCGCCGGTGGATGCAGTCTCTTTTTGTGCCGGATTGACAGGACATGCATCATCGCAACCTCCCGCAGGGATCACCGTTCGTCGGCTGGCGATGAAATCGTACACTTTTTGTCCCATCCCGATCCGGCGCGCGATCCACATCAGCGGAACCAAGGGCCACAGGAGCGGCAGGCGGGAAGACATCTGGATGATGCCGTCGATTCCGTCACGAAAATGCCGGCCGTCGGCGGTGCTGTGCAAGCGTTTCTCCACTTTTTCCGCTGACAATCCGTATCTCTCGATGACGCCCGGCTCCCGGAACGAGACAAACGTCAGCAGGGAGAACCAGTCCAGTTTGCGTGCCGTCGTCACGCTCTGCCTGCAAAACGGGCACCATCCGTCATAGAACACGGTGACACGATGTCGTTGCACCCATTTCCGTTCTCCGATCCACCTTGTGATTCTGAGCCATACTTGCTGCATGTAACTTCCCCCCTGCACGATGGCTGATCCGATCCGCCGGAAGTCGCTGTCGGTCAGAAAAATCATCTCACTGCCGATCATCACCCATGAAAATTCGATCAATCCCATGAACAGGGCGATGCCGATGTGCATGGAGATCGCAAAGGCAACCGCGGCGTATTTGGTGTAACGATTGAGCAGCAAAAACGGAAATGCCACCTGAAACAATACGGTTGAATAGCTCAACAGAACCACCACGATATCATATTTCCAGATCCATTCACTGTAACCGGGCCAGTAGAACTCGTTGACCCGCGTGGCGTAGTAGATGGCTGTCCCGTGTTGCCACATGCTGCCCATCACTTTATACATACCCGAAGTAAAGTACACCATGGCCAGTTGGATCATGACGGCCAGTACTGCTGCGTTGTGAAGAACGGCAAACATCTGGCGCGGGAGGGAGCAGGTCGTCTGATCCAGCCGCTTCCGGCGACGTCGGGCGTCCCACGAGAACCAGGCGCCGGTGTTGGCGAGCATGAGATAAAACAAGTCCAATCGGAGAACATTGTCCCCGCCGTTGGTGATATAAGGATTGCGAATGAAAAGGGACCAGTACAGCACCGCGAGCAGAACACCGGTGATCCGAGTCCGGTAGCCGATCAGGTAGGCCAATGAGACCAGGATGGTCACATGATACACCCATTCGAAATAGATGCGATCCGCACTCAGTTGATAGAGTGAAAAGGTGTGACGCTCCCGGAGATACCGCAAAAAGTCGTCGTATGGCCAAATGCCGTGAGTGCCCCACAGCAAATGACGGTCGGTGTAATTGGAGAGTAAGTAAAAGAGAATGGCCGCAGCGACGGTGATCCGAACCAGACTGGCTCCGATCAATCCATGTTCCGTGGTGAGAAAACGAAAGATCCGGGCGGTCATCGGAAGTTCCCTCCCGTGGTTCCCGCATCGATGGGGCGAACATTCATCCAATCCGTTTCGCTGTAGTAAAACGTACCCTTGCGATCGGGTTTGTGCCGTTCATAAAACCGCGGAAATACGTTCGTGACGATCCGCACTTTCACTTGCAGCACGTGGGGCCGGTGCGGAAAGTCGCGGATTGCGTTGGCGGCCACCCGCTCCAGCATTTGTTCACCCTTGGCCTTGCGGTTTTGGTCTTTGTCGGTGAACCAGGTGATGGCGGTGTATTGAAACCGGTACAAACGTCCATCGTTGGAAAAGCGGTCCCGTTGTATGTGGGCGATCAGGGGCTGGGAAACATCGCGCCAGGGTGTTTCCCTGATTCGGCCCGTCTCAGGCTCCTTCCACTTCGCCTTGACGAGGATGTTCCTGTGTTGGGAGACAGGATTGGGAGCAAACAATTTCCAGTTCTGCATGAACAAAGGGTCCATATATTTCATCATGGGCTGAAACCATGATTGCTTGACCGGGTTGGGTGGTGCCAGATACAAAGCGGTCATGCCGAAGTGAAAGACCAACAAGCATGCCAGGCCGATGATCCAAGTGCTCAATACGGTGGTTTTCCATTTCACGGACCTCACCTCGTCCGGGAAGGTTCATCTTTCATCCTATCATACTTGGACAACAAAAACCGTTCATTCTTTGGTTACAGCCACACCGAGCCAACGGGCGACCACACCGGTGGTGCTCGCCTGAAGCACGATGGTGAACAGGATGGCGATAAATGTGACCGCCGCGATCACATCGGCATGAGCGACACCGGCACCGACGATCATGCCGGACAGGGCGGCAGGGATCACGCCGGTTTCCCGCACCCAAAAGAAAAAAAACACTTCCCGCCAACGCCAGCGCGCGAGCCGGTCGGGAAGGGCGCATGCCAGCACGGCAAGCGGACGTGCAACAAACATCAACACAAGCACGACCAGCACGCCTTGCCACCAGTATTGGGACAATACGGCGAAATTGACTTGCGTCCCGAGCAGAACGAAGATCAGTTTGCGCAACAGCAATGTGACGGTGTCTCCGAATAAGACGATTTCCGAAACGGTGTCCTCCGGGATGCGCAACCGGAACAGATCCGGGTTGCCGAAGACGACGCCCGCGGCAAAAGTGGCCATGAAACCACTGGCGTGAATCCCCCCGGCTGTCAGGTAGGAACCGATCGCCACCAGCAGGCTGACCACTGTACCATACCGGCGAAACAGGCCGATTCGATGCTCGGATGTGAACAACAAACCCAACCAGCCAACCAGGATACCGACGATCAATCCGCCGCCGGCCTCACGAATGAAACTCCAGATGGTATCGATGGCGGAAAAACGGGTTTCACCGAGGATCAGTCCCAGGACCGTGAAGGTGAGAATCGAACCGGTGGCATCGTTGAACGCGGATTCCGATTCGACGGTTTGCCGTACCCGGGGTTCCACTGCGACTTGGCGGAAGACGGGAATCAATGTCGCCGGATCGGTCGAGGCGATCACCGCAGCCAACAAGGCAGCATACAGGATCGGCAGTTTCAATACGGCGACCGCCGCTGCTGTCACGATGGCGGCAGTGATGAGCACGCCGGGAACGGACAACAGGGTCACCGTGATCCATACGCGCTTCAATACGGAAAATTGAATCGCTCGCCCACCTTCAAACAGGATCAAGGTGGACCCGATCAAAATGATGAACTGATAAGCAACGGAGTTGCCGGGCTGTACGATCCAGTTGAATCCGGCCGGACCGACGAGCATGCCGAGTATCAGGAATAACGCGACGTCGGGGATGCGAATCCGTTCCGCCAGTCGGGTGGCGATCAGCCCGAGCAGAAAGACCATGGCAAACATGTACATTTCGGTTTGTGCGATTTCCATTACTTTGGATTCCATTGTGCTGACTCCTTTTGAGGTGTGTTCGGTTGGTTCTCCCGCTTTTCACCGATTGCCGGTACAAGTGGCAATCTGATTATACCTTAATGCTGATCGATTTGTCGGACAATGAAGGGATCATTTGGTAACATAACCAAAACTGGCTCATTTAACCTCATTTCTTTCCGATAAGACAGAAGAATCGGATTCATTCCTTGACATTGGGAGGGGGGAATGGGTATATTCACCTTACGGATAGTGTTTTTCTTCGCGGTTCCTCATATTGATTTCAAAATTGTCTGTAATGGAGGGATGTACGATCATTCAGTTCCGCCAGGTCAACAAATGGTTCGGTGATTTTCACGTTCTAAAAGACATCAACTTGACGATCCAAGCGGGCGAAGTGGTCGTGATTCTCGGACCCAGCGGATCGGGCAAAAGTACCTTGCTCCGCTGTATCAATCAGTTGGAAACGGTATCTGACGGCGAAGTGATCGTGGACGGGGTAAAAATGAACGACCCCAAAACCAATCTGAACAAAGCACGGCAGGAGATTGGCATGGTCTTCCAGCACTTTCATCTGTATCCTCACAAAACGGTGCTGGAAAATATCATGCTTGCCCCGATGAAAGTGAAAAAAATGCCGGAAGAGGAAGCGCGAAAGATTGCGGAATTTTACCTGCAAAAAGTGGGAATCCCGGAAAAAGCCAACGCCTATCCCTCCCAACTGTCGGGTGGCCAGCAGCAGCGTGTCGCGATCGCCAGGGGGTTGGCGATGAAGCCGAAGATCATGTTGTTTGACGAGCCGACTTCCGCACTCGATCCCGAAATGATCGGCGAAGTGTTGGATGTGATGCGAACGCTGGCCAAAGAAGGTATGACCATGGTGGTAGTGACCCACGAGATGGGGTTCGCGCGGGAAGTGGCGGACCGGGTGATCTTTATGGATGAAGGACGGATTTTGGAAGAATCCGAGCCGGAGACGTTTTTCAACAATCCGAAAGAAGAGCGGACCCGGCAGTTTTTAAGCAGAATTCTGAAACATTGAAAAAGGGGGAATTCGATGCGTTTTTGGAAGCGTTGGTTGACGCTGTGTCTGTCTGTGGTGCTGGCGTTCTCCCTGACGGCGTGCGGTGATGGAAGCTCGGCCGACGATTCGTCGCTGGCAGCGATCAAAAAGCGGGGGAAATTGGTCGTCGGTGTCAAGTATGACACCAATCTGTTCGGCTACAAAGATCCCGCTGACGGTCAAGTCAAAGGTTTTGAAATCGATTTGATGCGCGAGTTTGCCAAGAGATTGCTGGGAGACGAAAAGAAAGTGGAGTTCAAGGAGGTCACCTCCAAAACGCGTATCAAGATGCTGCAAAGCGGCGATATCGACATGATCGCAGCGACGATGACCATCACCGACAAGCGGAAGAAACAGGTGGATTTCTCCCGCGTCTATTTCATGGCCGGACAATCCTTGCTAGTACCGACCAACAGTTCGATTACGGGGCTGAAATCTCTGAACGGAAAAGTGGTGGCCACGGCCAAAGGAGCCACGAGCGGCCGGAACTTGGAAAAATTGGCTCCCGGTGTGAAGATCAAGGAGTATGAAAACTATGCGGATGCATTCACAGCACTCAAGAGCGGTCAAGCGGATGCCGTGACGACCGACGACAGTATTTTGATGGGAATGCAGCAACAGGACCCCACCCGCTTCAAGCTCGTCGGCGGACAGTTTACGCAAGAGCCGTACGGGATTGCCGTGAAAAAGGGGAACAAGGATCTGCTGAAAGCGTTGAACGATTTCTTGAACGACATCATGAAGGATGGCACCTATCAGAAACTCTATCGGAAGTGGTTCAAAAAGAACCCGCCGGCCAATATTCCTGCTGAGGCAGTGCAAAAATCTCCGTGATCATGCGTACCACCTTCCAGGCAACTCTGGCCATTCCGTAAGGAGAACAACGATCTCCCGGGGTGAGTCGCTTTCCTGAGCCTGATCGAGAGGAAGCAGAATGCGCAGGGATTCATTCGCGGGCAAATTCCCATTAAGCCAAGCGTGCTCGCCCGCGTCCTGCGCCACCTGTTTCGGACTGCCATGATCTGCTTCCCGGGAGGGCGTAGGTGGACTGAGCCGGGAAGGCGATGCGGACTATTGACAGACACGTCTTGGCAACGGAGTCATGATCGTGTATCAGGTGAATCGGACCATATCCACCGGGATATGTCCTGGAGACGAAAGCGGGGGTGAGCGATGTTCGACGTAGCGGTTTTGGCCGATTACAAGCAGGAGTTTATCGACGGGTTCTTTGTCACGCTTTCGGCCAGTGTACTGGCATTGGGACTCAGTTTGGCCATCGGTACCTTCATCGCGGTGTTGCGGTTGTCCGGGGTGCGGCCATTGGAAATCCTGGGAACGGCTTATGTGGAGTTTTTTCGCAACACGCCCATTGTGATTCAGGTGTTTCTGTTTGCGATCGGACTCCCCACGTTGGGCATTCGGTTTTCTGAGTTCACCAGTGGCGTGTTGGGCCTGTCCATCTACACCGGGGCATTCATCGCCGAAGCGCTTCGGGCGGGGATCCAGTCCGTGCCGAAAGGACAGATGGAAGCGGCACGTTCATCCGGGATGAGTTATGTGCAGGCCATGCGGTACGTGATTTTGCCGCAAGCGTTTAAACTGGTCATCCCGCCGCTCGGCAACCAGTTTGTCAATCTGGTGAAAAACTCATCCGTTTTGGCCATCATCGCGGGTGGGGATTTGCTGTATACCGCAGATCGTGTTTCGTCGGATACGTTTGAGGTGGCACTCGTCTACGGCTTTGTCGCTTTGCTGTATCTGGTCATCACCCTGCCGCTCAGTCTGGGTGTCAACTGGTTGGAACGTCGGTTGAGTAAAAATCACTGAAAGGGGGATGCCGGTGGATTTACAACACACATTCGCACCCGCAACGCTCCGTTCGTTGATGGAAGGACTACTGGTCACATTGGAAGTGGCGGCATCCGCCATTGTGCTCAGTTTCGTCTTCGGTATTATTCTGGGCATCCTGCGGTATACAAAATTGCCGGTATTGTCCCAGCTCGCGGTGTTGTACATTGAGGTGATGCGCAATTTGCCGCTGTTGCTCATCATCTTTTTCGGCTATTTCGGGTTGCGTGACATGGGGATCGAATTGCCCGTGACCATGGCGGCGATTACGGGGCTTACAGTATTCACCTCGGCGTTGATCGCTGAAATTGTGCGAAGTGGATTGAATTCGGTGGAAAAAGGGCAAATCGAAGCCGCACGTGCCCAAGGGTTCACCTATTCACAAACCTTGTGGTACATCATCCTGCCACAGGGCCTCAAACGCATGATCCCGCCGTTGGTCAGCCAGTTCATCACGTTGGTGAAGGACACATCGCTTGCGGTTGTGATCAGTTTGGAAGAGATCATGCACAACGCGCAGATCGTTTACAACAAGTACGTGAATGCGACCATCCCGTTGCTGATCTTGGTGGCGTTTATCTATTTCACCATCAATTACAGCCTCTCGAGAGTGAGCCGGTATTTGGAAAAACGGTTGGCAGGCTGAGCGCCCGACCTTGATACCGATCCCGGTAATGGTATTCACTGTCTGAAAACTCACCACCAGCCCACATCAACACCATCATCGCCCATCCCGGACCGATTCGGGACATGTCCAGGGTGTGTCTGTCATGCTTCTCCCCAATGCAGAGTGATCTTAATTCCTGTAAATGGAAAAAGATCCCGATTGGGTATGTGTCAGACATGCCCTCACAGTGTTGGATGCAGTTTCATCCAACACACAATCTTCACGGAATCCCTTTCAACGAATATGGACACAACCATGCAGATGGAATAAGATCAAAGTGGTGAACTCATTCAAAAAAGGACATACTGTCATGGCCGCATGGCATACATATTCGTGGATGCCCGTTTGACGGGCCGGTTATTCATGTGATTCCAACTTTTGCATACACACCATGAATCAATGGAGTCGAAAGAAAGGGGTCAGGGATGGGCGAATTTATTCAATCCTTTTTACAGTGGTTGGCGGATCTTGGTTATTTGGGGATTGCTCTGGGGTTGATGGTAGAAGTGATCCCGAGCGAAATTGTCCTCGCTTACGGGGGATACCTAGTTTCCCGAGGGGAAGTGACGTTTGTGGGTGCCGTGATCGCCGGTACGATCGGCGGTGTGTTGGCACAGTTGTTCCTTTACTGGGCAGGGTATTATGGCGGTCGCCCCTTCTTGGAAAAATACGGGAAATACATCCTCATCAACAAAAAGCATCTCGATGTGGCGGAAGAGTGGTTTCAGCGCTATGGGGCGGGCGTCATCTTCGGGGCCCGTTTCATCCCGGTCGTGCGTCATGCCATCTCAATCCCGGCCGGAATTGCGAAAATGTCGTGGATCAAATTTACGGCGTATACCACGGCGGCCATCATCCCGTGGTCGATTTTCTTTATTTACATCGGTTGGGAGCTGGGAGATCGCTGGGAAGACTTCAAAGAAATCGCCGAACCGTATGTACAGCCGTTGGCGATCGTTGCGGTGATTTTGCTCGTCGGTTATGTGTTGATCCAATCGATGAAGAGAAAACGTGCACAAAACAATGGTTGAGCTTGAATTCTCGGACATTTGCACGATTGGGAAAAAATGAGGACATGAAAATGTCAAGATGCCCTCCCATGAATATAAGAATCTTTGTTACAATAAGGGCAGAACAGGGTACGCTGAAAACAAACGCAGTCATCGAGCGTTCACATAAGGGAAACTGAAAAACAGGGAGGGCGTCATCGATGCACATGCCTTCGTTGAGCGGATGGATCATTATTTTGGTCATCGCGCTGTTGGTGTTCGGTCCGAGCAAGTTGCCGCAGTTGGGTAAATCACTCGGCAGTGCCTTGCGGGAGTTCAAAGAAGCAGTCGGCGGTGTGGGCAAAGACGATCAAAACAAAGATAAAACCAGCACCTGAGAAGAAGGGACGGGGTTTTTCCCCGTCCCTTTTTCAACAACAGCGCCGGATGCCTTTGCCGCCATATTTTTCATCGGTGGCCCAGCGGTGAAATTCCTTTTCTGACATGGGTTGTTGGTCGGGATGGTGGCGGCGCATGTGTTCCAAGTATCTTTGATAGTCAGGCACGCCGGCGATGGCGTTCAGATAGTCGGCTACGGCCTTGAACGGGCGCAGGCAACGCGCCAACCAACCGTCCATACTTCTCCCTCCTCATCGGGTCGACGTTACCGGTGTGTAGGGTGTTTCCATGAGCGGCAAGCGTTCCCGCTTAATGATCAATTTATACCATACGCGTAACGCATCCAGAATGATCAGGGTGACCAACAACATGAAGATGGCCGTCAAAATGGCGTCGATCTGGTTGTTCAGCACGATGCGGTGCATTTCCTCCATCGATTGCGCGGGAGGCAACACTTTGCCGGCGTTGATGGCCGCTTGGTATTTGTCGGCTGCTGCCAGGAAGCTGACTTTGGCGCTGGGATCGAACAGTTTCTGCCATCCGGCTGTCATGGTGACGGTGGTCAGCCAGGCGGTCGGCAGCAGGGTCACCCAGGCGTAACGGGTTTTGCCCATTTTCAGGAGAATGGTCGTGCCGACGACCAGTGCGACGACGGCCAGCATCTGGTTGGCGATCCCGAACAGCGGCCACAGCGTGTTGATGCCACCGAGCGGATCGACAACCCCTTGATAGAGGAAGTATCCCCAAGCCGCCACGACCAAACCGCTGGCCAGCACATTGGCAAAATAGTTGGACGTATCACCCAATTTTTTGTGGAAGTGTCCGAGCAGATCCTGCAGCATGAACCGCCCGACACGCGTACCGGCATCGATCGTCGTCAGAATGAAAACGGCTTCAAACAAAATCGCAAAGTGATACCAGAAGGCCATCAACGCTTTTCCACCGATAACAGCAGAGAAGATTTGCGCCATACCGACCGCCAGTGTGGGCGCACCGCCGGTTCTGGACAGCAGGGTTTGCTCCCCGATGTCCTTGGCCAAGGTTTGTAATTGGTCCGGTGTCAGGGTGAAGCCCCACGAGGTGATCGTCTTCGCCGCGGTCACCACATCGGTGCCGATCGCGGCAGCGGGGCTGTTCATTGCGAAGTAGACACCGGGTGTCAGCGCGCAAGCCGCGATCATCGCCATGATCGCAACGAAAGATTCCATCAACATGGCACCGTATCCGATCGAACGAGCATGGGATTCGCGTGCGATCATCTTCGGTGTCGTTCCGGAGGAAACCAGCGAGTGGAACCCGGAAACGGCACCACATGCGATCGTGATGAAGACAAACGGGAACAAATCACCGGCAAACACCGGACCCGTACCGTCGATAAACTTGGTGAACGCCGGCATTTGCAAAGGTGGCAACACCAGCAGAATGCCCAGCGCCAAAGCGCCGATCGTGCCAATTTTCAGGAACGTGCTCAGATAATCGCGCGGTGCCAACAGCAGCCACACGGGGATGACGGAGGCGACAAAGCCGTAGATGATCATCATCCAGGCGATCGTGGTGCCTTCAAAGGTGAACATGTCGGACAACGTGGGATGCTTCGACACATACTGTCCCAGATACAGGGATAGCAACAGCAGGCCGAAACCGATCAGCGACGTTTCCAGCACGCGCCCCGGGCGGATATAACGCATGTACACACCCATGAACAAGGCGATCGGAATCGTCGCGGCGATGGTGAACATGCCCCACGGACTGTGTGCGAGCGCTTTCACCACAACCAAAGCCAAAACGGCCAACAAGATGATCATGATGCCGAGGATGGCGAACAGCGCGATAAATCCGCCAACCGGCCCGATCTCCTGTTTTGCCATTTCTCCGAGTGATTTGCCGTTGCGGCGCATGGATCCGAACAGAATGATGAAGTCCTGCACGGCGCCGCCCAATACCACACCGACCAGAATCCACAAGGTACCGGGAAGATATCCCATTTGCGCGGCCAAAATCGGGCCGACCAACGGTCCCGCGCCGGCGATGGCGGCGAAATGGTGGCCGAACAATACCCACTTGTTGGTGGGTACGTAGTCTTTGCCGTCATTGATGCGTTCAGCCGGCGTTTGCCGATTGTCATCCAAACCAAAAACCTTGTTTGCCAAAAAGCGGCTGTAAAAACGGTACGCGATGGCATAGGTGCAGATGGCAGCCACCAGCATCCATGCCGCATTCACCGTCTCACCGCGATTGAGTGCCAAAACGGCGAAACCAGCCGCACCTGCCGCGGAGATCAATCCCCAAAGCAACACGGAAGCCCATTTGTTCATAATATTTTGACCCCCTTTACAACATTGGTGAGGGAATATTCCCTTATTCATGATTATACTGCAAAATGCACCGGATCTGGACCGGTCAATTTTTTCCCTGTGGGATGTGCCGTCAAGATTTTGTCCCGAAAAGCAGAATGCGCGGTGAAAGAAAAGGGATGAGTTTGTGCTATACTGTCATAGGAAGGATGGGAGAAAACGGACGTCGGGTTCGTCCGGTTTGTAAAAGCGGGAGAAGTTCTTGAACGAGGCGCTTTTGCACTGCCTGGGTTGTGTCTGGTTCGACCATACGGTGGCAACGTTTCTTATGCGAGCGAGTTCCTATGGTGTGTCTGGTCAATCCGCGAAGGAGCAAATGCTTTCCCGGGTGAGCGATTGACCTGAGCCCGGCAGAGTGAAGACCCGGAAAGCGCAGGAATGAAATCGCGGGCAACTTCCTTCAAGCGAAACGTACTTTGCTTGCGTCCTGCGTTCCGGGTTGAAGCGACCATGACCTGTTTCCTTGCATGGCGCAGGTGGAGCAAGCCGGTAACCAGAAACGGAACGATTATGATCCAGACTCACCCCGACAACGTGGCTTCCCCGCAGTTTGCATGATACAATGGATCAGATACTGAGCGTTTTTCGGAGGTGAAACCGATGGCCATTTCCAAGGAACAAGTGCAGCATGTCGCGCAACTGGCGCGTTTGGCGTTGACGAAAGAGGAAGTGGAGCAGTTCACCACGCAGTTGAACGATATTCTTCACTTTGCGGAAAAATTGAACGAATTGGACACGGAAAACGTGGAACCGACCACTCACGTGTTGCCGCTGGCCAACGTATTGCGCGAAGATGAAGTGCGCCCGTCTGTTCCGCGTGACAAAGCACTGGCCAACGCACCGGAAAAACAGGACGGCATGTTCCGTGTGCCGGCCGTATTTGAGGAGTAAAGGGGGAGAACCATGTCACTGTTGAGAGAATCGCTGAACTCGATACATAGCCGTCTGGCGAATCGCGAATTGACGGTATCTGATTTGGTGGATGCGTCGCTCGCCCGGATTCGCGAAGTGGACGAGCAGGTACGGGCGTTTTTGACGGTGGATGAAGAGGGGGCCCGGAAACGGGCGGAAACCTTGGACCGGGAACGGATGGAGTCAGATCAGCGGGGACTCTTGTTCGGATTGCCGGCGGGAATCAAGGACAACATTTGTACGGAAGGGCTGAAAACCACGTGCGCCAGCCGACTGTTGGCCAACTATGAACCGATTTACTCGGCCACGGTGATGAAGAAGCTGGAACAAGCCCAGGCCGTCACGATCGGCAAAATGAACATGGACGAGTTTGCGATGGGATCGTCGACGGAAAACTCCGGGTTTTACCCGACATACAACCCATGGGACCTCAACCGCGTCCCCGGCGGTTCCAGCGGGGGATCGGCCGCCGCCGTCGCCGCGGGAGAAGTGTATTTCGCGCTCGGATCGGACACCGGCGGATCGATTCGGCAACCGGCCGCGTATTGCGGGGTTGTCGGGTTGAAACCCACTTACGGGCGGGTGTCCCGGTTCGGTTTGGTCGCGTTTGCTTCTTCGCTGGATCAGATCGGGCCGCTGACGAAAAACGTGGAAGATGCGGCGTATGTGTTGCAGGCGATTGCCGGACATGACCCGATGGATTCCACCTCGGCCGATGTGGAGGTGCCGGATTATCTCTCCGCGTTGACGGGGGATGTGAAAGGGCTCAAAGTGGCCGTTCCCAAGGAGATGATGGGAGAAGGCATTCATCCGGGCGTTCGCGAGAAGGTGCAGCAGGCGTTGCGGGTGCTGGAAAGCCTGGGTGCCGTCATCGAGGAAGTTTCCCTGCCGCATTCCGAGTATGCCGTGGCCACGTATTACCTGCTGGCTCCGGCGGAAGCGTCCTCCAACCTCGCTCGTTACGACGGGGTGCGCTACGGTGTGCGCGTCGAAGCGGACTCGTTGGTGGAAATGTACAAACAGACGCGCAGCCAAGGGTTCGGCAGCGAGGTGAAACGCCGGATCATGTTGGGTACGTACTCTCTCAGCTCCGGTTATTACGATGCCTACTATCTGAAGGCACAAAAGGTGCGTACCTTGATCAAGCAGGACTTTGACCGGGTTTTCGAGCAATATGACGTCATCGTCGGACCGACTGCACCGACCACCGCTTTCAAAATCGGGGAAAAGGTCGACGATCCGCTTACGATGTATCTGAACGACATCCTCACCATTCCGGTAAACCTGGCAGGGCTGCCGGCGATCAGCGTGCCGTGCGGACTGTCTGACGGACTGCCGGTCGGTCTGCAAATCATCGGCAAGGCGTTTGACGAATCCACGGTGTTGCGGGTGGCTCATGCCTACGAGCAGCACGGGGAACGTTTGCCGGAGCCGACGATCGGAGGTGCGGAAGCATGACACAGTTTGAGACGGTTATCGGATTGGAAGTGCACGTGGAGCTCTCCACCAAAACGAAAATTTTCTGTGGTTGTTCCACCGAATTCGGCGCTCCGCCGAACACGCACACTTGCCCGATTTGCCTGGGGCATCCCGGCGTGCTTCCCGTGTTGAACCGGCAAGCTGTGGAATACGCGATGAAGGCGGCGATGGCACTCAACTGTGAGATCGCCGAATACAGCAAATTCGACCGGAAAAACTACTTCTACCCCGATTTGCCCAAGGCCTATCAAATTTCGCAGTATGACCAGCCGATCGGTCGTAACGGGTGGATTGAAATTGAAGTGAACGGGGAGAAGAAACGGATCGGGATCACGCGTGTCCATCTTGAGGAGGACGCGGGCAAACTGAACCATATGGATAACGAGGATGGTTCACTGGTCGACTTCAACCGCGTGGGTGTCCCGCTGATCGAGATCGTCTCCGAGCCGGATCTGCGTTCGCCGCAGGAAGCACGGGCGTATCTCGAAAAATTGAAGGCGATTATGCAATATACCGGGGTCTCCGATGTGAAAATGGAAGAAGGATCACTCCGGTGTGACGCCAACATCAGTCTGCGTCCGGTTGGTTCCGAGAAGTTCGGTACCAAAACCGAGCTGAAAAACCTGAACTCGTTCCGCAACGTGGAACGCGGTCTGGAATACGAACAGAAGCGGCAAGCGGAAATCCTCTCCCAAGGGGGTGAAATCACCCAACAAACGTTGCGGTGGTTGGAGGATGAAGGACGAACCAAAGTGATGCGCAGCAAAGAGGAGGCGCACGATTACCGCTACTTCCCGGAGCCGGATCTGGTCCGTCTGCACATTGACGCTGATTGGAAAGAACGGGTACGGGCCACGATTCCGGAGCTGCCGGATGCACGTCAAGCCCGTTATACCAAGGAGTACGGCTTGTCCGACTATGATGCCGGTTTGCTTACTGCTTCCAAGGTGATCGCCGACTTTTTCGACCAAACGGTGGAAGCCGGTGCGGAACCGAAAGCGGCGGCCAACTGGATCGCAAGTGAATTGCTGGGCTATCTTAATGCCTATGACAAAGAACTGGCCGACACGCGCATCACGCCACAAGGGTTGGCAGGTATGATCGGGTTGATCCAAAACGGAACGATCAGCACCAAAATCGCCAAGAAAGTGTTCAAGGAATTGGTCGAAAAAGGCGGGGACCCAAAACGGATCGTCGAGGAAAAAGGGTTGGTACAGATCAGCGATGAGGGGCAATTGCGGCAGATCGTGGAGCAGGTGTTGGCCGAGAACCAGCAGTCGGTGGAAGATTACCGCAACGGAAAAGACCGCGCTCTGGGATATCTCGTGGGACAAGTGATGAAACTGACCAAAGGCAAGGCCAATCCGCAGTTGGTCAACCAACTGATCCGGGAACAGATCAACGCTTGATATCGAGATCATTCAGGCCGGCGTTACTTTCGAAGATGCCAAATTGTGGACTTCCCGTTGGAAGAGCGGGAGCCGTTTTCTGATCGAGGGGAGAGCGGCTCCCGTCAGGTTTTGTGTTCCGGTTTTGAAAAACGAACGCCGTCTTTCAGCGAGTGTTTCGCCAAGAGAAAAGATGATCTGTTAAGTCCGGCGTTGGGGTGGGAGGTGTTGGAAGTGCAAGGTTTGTACACCGCCATTGTGCTTTTGTTTTTGGGCATGGGCTTGTATTATCTGAATACGGAACCGGTTGTGGCGGTGCATCATTTTTTGATCTCCCTCTATTTCTTTGTTTTTTTGTTTGAGATTCGGGGAAAACCTTTTTCAAAGAGCGTCTATTGGTTGTTGTTGCTGTTGTTGGTCGGGGATGCTTTCATGCAGTTTTCCATTGGGGATATGAATATCATCAGCGGATTGGTCAGTGCGATGTTTGCACTGTCCACCTGGCAAGCCCAGAAGCGATTGACTTGACGTCGATCCGTCCGGATGCTTTTCACGATTCCATCTGCCGGTCATGAATGTGATTGTTTGAACATGGACGAACCGAGGTGGTTACGGATGGCCCAACGGGGTGTTTTGGTCATTGCGCACGGGTCCAGCAAACCGGAATGGGTGCAGTTGGTTGATGAAGCGGTATCGCTGGTTCGATTGGATTTGCCCGTAGAGATTGGTTTTTTGGAGATGGTGCCGGGCCGGGCGATTGCGGATGCCGTACAGTCACTGCGCCGCCGGGGTGTGGATGAAATCATTGCCGTACCGTTGTTCGTCTCTTCCGGTAGTACACATATTGAGGAGATCGGTTACCTTTTGGGTGTGATTTCCAATCCGCGTCTTTCGTTTGAGACGCAACCCATCCCCTTGGGGATTCCCGTACATTACACACCGGCGATGGATGGTCACCCGTTGATCGGTGAGATTGTGACGGAACGCGCCCGTAAACTGAGCCGCCATCCGGAGGAAGAAGTCGTCGTGCTGGTCGGCCACGGAAGCGAGATGCCCGGATTCCGGGAAAAATGGGAAGAAGGCGCCAAGAAACTTGCCGCACAGGTGCAGCATGCATTGGGGTTTCGGCAAACGGTATACGCGTCGTTGCATCCGGATCATTTGCATGAAGTGGTCCGCACTTGGAGCGCACAGCACCGGGTATTGGTGTTGCCATTGTTTTTGAGTGAAGGATATTTTACCAAAAAAGTGATCCCGTCGAAATTGGCGGGGCTGGATTATGCGTATTCCGGAGAGACATATCTGCCGCATCCGTTGATTTCCCGCTGGATCGAAGAAATGGTGAGGGATGCGATCGGTCAATCCCGGTGCGCACCTTCTGCCGCCACTCAGTGAATCAAGCCGGCGTGGGTGTGCCGCTGCCACGGGGCGCACAATGTCGGGCAAGACCGGCAGCCGGATATCGGCATCCCCACCCTGACAGTCACCACCGTCCCGTGAGGGACGGTTTTTTCACGTTGGGATACCGTTTGACATATAGCGCCAATGGTGACATTTTGTTTGTACAGGCACCTGTTGTAAGGATGTGGGAAATGGATCACCTGTCTTATGTTTCTGGCATCCACCGGGTCCATTGCCGCGTACCCAACAGATGCTGTGCACCGACCATCGCCTGTTGCAAGTGCGTCTCCGCGTGTCGGGTCCAAACGAGAAGCAATTCCGCCGTGGGACGGAATCCTTCCGGCGCTGAACCGCACAACCGGTGAAAATATCCTTGTTTGATGCGATCCGCCCGCCGGGCGAGATACAAGCATTGTACCAGTGTCATCAACAGGGTTTCATGCCAATCGCCCATCGCCATCCGTTTGAGGCAACCGGAAGCGGTCAGACGGTAGTGGTTGGACAGCATGCATTCCCGATGTGCTTCCTCCCAGCCGTCCCAATCACGTGCAAACGCGGAACAACGCAGTTGATAACAAATGGAACTCAAGGTTTCGTCTGCGGCAATGCTCTGTTCCAAAGCGTGTTGTACTTCAGTCAACCGGTAGGGTTCCGGACCGGTTGGGGTCGGTTGCGACTTGTTGGAGGAGGCGTGGGAATCGGTCATCGACGGTTCCTCCTTTCTCATTCTCAAGCGGGCGAAATCTTGTCTTTCACCATTGTATGCGTTGGCCGGGAAAATAAGCAGACCGTAAAAGAGGTGATCCCGAATGTACAGGCGAGCGAGATTGATTTACAATCCCACCGCCGGGAGAGAGATGTTCGTACGGCAGTTGCCCCGCATTCTCGAACGCTTGGAGCGGGCAGGATTGGAAACGTCCTGTCACGCGACACGGGAGCCGGGTCAGGCGACAATTGCGGCGCGGCAGGCGGCAGAACGCGGGTTTGACGTGGTGATCGCTGCTGGTGGAGACGGGACGGTGCACGAAGTGGTCACCGGCATATCCCAGGGTCCGCACCGTCCGATCCTGGGCGTTTTGCCGTGCGGTACCACCAACGATTTTGCGCGTGGCATAGGGTTGCCACATGACTTGTTACGGGCGTGCGACGTGATCGGTGGCGGATTCGCACGGACAGTGGATGCGGGACGTGTGGGGGATCGGCTGTTTGTCAACGTGGCGGCGGTCGGTGATGTGACGGCTGTCACCTACGAAGCACCCAGCAGACTGAAAACGCTGATCGGCCCATTGGCTTATTACTTGAAAGGACTGGAGAAAATAGGATCATTGTCGCGTTCGTTTCCGGTTCGCATCGAGGCGGACGGCCGACAATGGGAGGAAGACATTTTGTTGATGATGGTGGCCAATACCCGATCGGTGGGCGGGTTTGAACAGCTGGCCCCGAAAGCGGATTTGACCGACGGGAAACTGGATGTGATCGTGGTGCGCAAAACGGGTATCACCGATTTGATTCCGTTGGTCAGAATCGCGAGGAAGGGTGGGCACATCTATGATCCAAGCATCTTGTATTTTCAAACACGTCGTCTCCACGTCGAATCGGATGAGCCGCTGCGTTGGAACCTGGACGGGGAACTGGGCGGGACCCTCCCCGGTATATGCGAAACGTTGCCGGGTCATCTGCGGGTGTTGTGCCCGCGACCGGCTGCAAATGCATCGGACAGCGTGATTGAAAAGGTTCTGGTATAATCGATTCGTGACGCTGCGGAACCAGTTGCAGCAGATGACCGAATGATGGTGAGGAGCAAAGAAGGATGAAACCACCTGTTACCACGGGAGATATCATCGAACTGACCGTCACCGGACAGAGCCATACCGGCGACGGTGTTGGAAAATACGAGGGGTTCACCGTTTTTGTTCCGTTGGCGCTGACCGGTGAACGAATTCGGGCGAAAATCACGAAGGTGAAGAAGACATACGCTCACGGGCGGATGTTGGAGATATTGGAACCGGCCCCGGCACGGACGGAGCCGGCTTGTCCCGTTTTTGAACGGTGTGGCGGATGTCAGTTGCAACACGTGAGCTATGAGGAGCAGTTACGGATCAAACGGCAGCAAGTCATCGACAGTTTTCAACGGATCGGCGGATGGGAGGAACCGGTGCCCGTTTTACCCGTGATCGGGATGCAAGATCCGTGGGCATACCGCAACAAAGCGCAAGTGCCGTTCGGCTTGCGCGGCGGGGAACTGGTGGCCGGTTTTTACGCTGCCGGTACGCATACGATTGTCGACATGGATACCTGCGGCATTCAACATCCGGACAACGACCAGGCAGTCCGGGAAGTAAAGCGGCTGGCCAAGGAATGGGGAATCTCTCCGTACGATGAAAAAAATCACCGTGGGGTACTGCGACATGTCATGGTGCGAACCGGGTTTGCCACCGGCGAGATGATGGTCGTACTGGTGACCAACGGAAAACGGTTGCCGCACCGGGAGATGCTGGTGACCGAACTGCGGAAGGCACTGCCGCGGATGAAGTCACTGGTGCAAAACATCAACGACCGTCGGACCAATGTGATATTGGGCCGGAAAAACCGGTTGTTGTGGGGGGAGCCGGTGATCCGTGACCGGATCGGGTCTGTGACCTACGTGATTTCTCCGCAGTCGTTTTTTCAGGTCAATCCCGTTCAGACACGTGTGTTGTACGATCAGGTGCGTCGATATGCCCGGTTGACGGGGCGGGAGATCGTGATGGATGTCTATTGCGGTGCCGGTACCATCGGTTTGTATCTGGCTGACGGCGCGGCATGGGTGTACGGAGTGGAATCTGTGGCTGAAGCGGTTGAGGACGCACGGCGCAATGCGCAGATCAACGGGATCGAACATGTCACGTTCGTGGCAGGAAAAGCGGAGGAAGTGATGCCGAAGTGGCGGGAACAGGGAATCCGGCCTGACGTCATCGTGGTGGACCCGCCGCGCAAAGGCTGTGATCCCGTTTTGTTGGATACGGTGGTGGACATGCATCCCAAACGGTTGGTCTACGTCTCGTGCAACCCGGCTACGTTGGCACGGGATGCCCGTTATTTGCGGGAGCGGGGTTTTGAAACGCGCGAAGTCCAGCCGGTGGATATGTTTCCGCACACCAGTCATGTGGAGTGCGTCGCTTGGATGGAACCGGTGGGGAAAACTCTTGACGGAAACAAATGAAATAAATGATTGGATTTTGCTTTGTTCCCAGGAACAGTTTTTTGCCATTCCCTCTCATCATGGAAAAAGAGGCGCGGTATGGTTCCGCGCCGGAGAGTGCTGACAAAGCTTTTTAACCACATATGATTCCCGGATGCCCCGTTTTCCCTCTTGCTCCTGGATCGTAGCGTCTCAAAGGTCGCTCGTGGGAAAAAACGGCCACCCTATTGTAAAAAATGGGTCCGAACTCCCGACGAGCGACTCCAGCTGTCGTTACGGAGAGAAGACGGGGAAATCAGTGTCCGTGACATTTCGACAATCTGGTGCGGTATGGTTCCAGCAACCCCCCGATGGAAAAGTCGAACATCTTCTCATTCTTCCATTTCCGCTTGGCTCTTCACGTCTGCCGGCACTTCGATCTTGTCGTTGAGGTCGCCTTTGAGGTTGCATTCGGAATGATCTTCCACCTTCAACACGGTTCCGTCGGGAGCGGAACGGAGGCCTCGTAATCAAGTTCTCCTCCCAGAAAACGGAACGTGCTGGCATTGATCCGATACGTGTCTTTGAACGTGTGAAACTGAATTTGTTCCTTTTTCAGCTTCGCGCCGTTGGGGTGTTCGTCCTGAGCAAGGTCCAGTTCTGATTTGATCTGTTTTTTAATGTAGCTTTCGTATGATTTGTTTGCTTTCAATACCTGGAGATCGAATTTCAACACATACGTGTTTGCTTCTTTTTTCATGGTCACGCCGTTCGGGGAGCTTCCCCGGAACAGCTTCGCCATCATGGCCAGTCCGTCGGACATCCTTTGGTCTTTACCGCCAGGTCGCATTTCAACTCCCTGTTTTTTCGTCCAGCCCGTTCCCGCTATATGTTCATATGATTCATCCCCGATATAGTATCCTTCTACCGGCAGGTTTAGATTGTCTTATTTAAAGTTCCCTTTTATATGTGTGGCCGGAGGTTGACCGGTTTCTTCCCAATCGCCGTCATAACCCATTGAGGTTATTTTCTCAACATCACCCTGCATGGTGAACACCATCGACAGGTCCCACCCTCATATCATAGGCATAACCGCCCTTGCTCATCACGTTGGCCGACTTTTGCAACACTTCGGCGACCGTCAGTTCTTGTTCTTTCGGCTTCTCCAGTTCGGGTGCGGAAGCTTGATTTTGCTGAACGCATCCTGACAACACAAGAACCACAGACGTAATGAAAATGAGTCCAAAGCGAATGAATTTGTTCATGCCGTGTTACTGCTGTGCGTGATGTGGTGATCCTTGCGGTCGGGAGCCGGCGTACTCCCGTCTACAGCAGAATGCTGCCTCCCTTCCCTTATATTCTTTTTGAACGGGAACAGACAAAATGTGAAACTGTCCTTAAAAACTCAAGAAGTTCCCGGATCATGGATGAAAAAGGCTTCAATCGCATGCCGTTGTTCGAACACATCGAGTTCAGGATCCACGGTGGAACGGATTTCGTACCCCTGAAACACCCCGATGATCAGGTTGCCGATGACCCGGGCCTCGATATCTGACCGAATTTGCCCCAGCTCCTGGCCGCGTTGGATGACGGTCGCCATAAACGCTTCCCATGCCCGGTACTGCTCTTGAATCCACTCCCGGACGACCGGGTTTTTTCGGTGCATCAGAAAGACCTGATAGAAAGCGGAGGACCACAAAGCCGGGTCCGATCCTGCAGAACCCTGATACACCTGTCTCAGCATTTGCCGGAGGATCTCCCGGACATCACACGGTTCCTCCTTCAGCTTGGCGAGCGTCTCCTCGGCAATTTCTCCAAATGTCCGATCCAGCCGGGTTCGCATCACTTCGTACAGCAAGTCCTCTTTGCTTTGAAAGTGTGTGTAAAATGCCCCCTTGGTTTTCCCGATCTCAGACATGATGTCGTCAATCGACATGGCATCATATCCTTTTTCCGCAATCAAGCGGAACGCCGTGTCAATCATTTGTTGCTTCGTCTGTTCACCGGACTTGTATTTCATGACGTTCTCCTTTCCTGGGAAAATATCAATTTGATGTTGAATACTATTATAAATCATCCTATAATGAAATCAAACCAAACGTTCAGTATGATTTGGTCGCGTGAAGAGGGTCTTTTCATTTCTCATCAAAGGAGTGGGGAACGGCTCAAAAGAAGGGATGTGACAACGACCAAGTCTTCAGGCGAGAAAAGAAAATGTAAATTTAAAAAAGTTCAATAACTACCTGAAGGGGATGGGCTTTTTGGATGTCCATTCCCTTTTTTACGTGACAAAACGCTGTATCGAGCTGTGCCGGCAGCTCACAAGAGGAATGGATTGACGGCTGTCAATTTCCGGTGAGGAGAACACGGACCGGTGCAAGTAATCGGAGTCTTTGCGGGGGATTTGTAACCAAAGTTGAACCCTTTTCCGAAACAGGTCAAAATGAGAGGGGAGTTCCGAAAAAAGAAGATGGACGAAGAGGAGAATATTGTATATTTCGGCGAATAACATGGGAGAGTGCGACACATACATATGGTATAATGAGGGAACTTGAAACCGAAGGGTGATGGAAAACGTTTGCTGGGGTGGATACGTGGGATGTGAGACGGCAAAACAGAGGGGGAGGAAACATGGATCGGATCGCTCAAACGGGCTGGGACGGGTTGGCGAGAAGCGATGATGCACTGGATCACGATGTCGTCGATATCCTGCTGGTCTCCGAAAACTTCGGAACCGGTCATACGCGTGCGGCAGAAGCCTTGGCTCGCGGCATCGAACGGTCTCGTCCCGAGTTGCGGGTGCAACTGATTGAGCTGGGGAGGGCGCTTCAACCTCAAATCAACCGTGCTCTCCTGACCTCTTATCTGGGCATGATCAGACGGGCGCCCAATTTATGGAGAAAAGTGTACGGACGACACCATGAGCGGCTGTTTCCCCGTTGGTTGCAGTGGTGTTTGCATCTGACACTGTATGCCAGTTTATCTGATCTGATTGAAACCTTCCGTCCCAAACTCGTCGTTTCCACCCATCCGTTTGCCAGCTCCGGCGTGGCCAAACTGAAACAAAAAGGGTTCCCCCTTCGACTGTGTACAGTGGTTACAGATTTCACAGCACACGGTTCATGGGTTCATCCCGAAGTGGACCGTTACTTGGTTCCCACCCCTCAGGTACGTGAACAACTGGTGCAGTTGGGTGTAGAGGATCGTCGCATTCAGGTTACGGGCATTCCCACGGATGTGCAGTTTTGGGAAGAAGGGAATCGGTTGCGTGCCCGGCAGTACGTCGGTTTGTCGGACAAGCCGACCGTTTTGATCTTGGGAGGCGGATTGGGCATCGGTACGGACAGGCTCGTCCAGATGGCCGCCAAGTGGAAAGAAGAGATGCAAATCGTGGTCTGCACGGGGCACAACCGCAAAGTGTACCAGTGGTTGCAGAGCGATCTGTCCCTGAGGCACCCTCACATTCGCATCCTGGGATATACGCGGAGGTTATCGGATTGGATGGATGCGGCCGACCTCATTTTGTCCAAGCCCGGTGCGCTGACATGTTCGGAAGCGATCGCCAAGGGAACACCGCTGTTGTTGTATGGATCAATCCCCGGACATGAGGAACAAAACAGTCGGTTTCTGGTTTCTCACGGGCTGGCTGTCCAGGCGAAAAACGAAGAGGAGCTGGACGCGTGGTTTGCCCGGTTGTTGCATAAACCGGATCGGTTTCAGGAAATACGGGAGAACATGCTCCGATGGCGCAAGCATATCCACCCCTCCAAAAGTGTGGAGGCCGTGTTGGAGATGATGGTGTCCGAACCGTCTTCAGGGTTCCTGATAAAGGCATAAATGTGGGGTTTTGTTTTGCTTGCCCTTTTGTGCTTCCATCGATATAATGCAAAGGGCAGGTATAAATTCACAGATGTGACCAAGCCTTGAAAACGGACTGCGAAACAATCGCAGTAATCGACATGGGATGAGGATGTTAATAGACCATGGACAAACAACCTTCAGATATCGTGATACCGGATACCGGTATTTATTCCAAGAAGCTGGGGCAAGCCGACACCCGGATGCATGATTGGATTGCTCGGTTCGCCCGGTTTTGGGTAAAGGGAGTCATCTCTTTGAAGATTGAAACGACTCAACAGCTGGCCATTCGCATCATCCATCTGTTGTTTTTGAGCATCTTGATGTCGCCGTGGCTGCCGCCGCTGGTGATGCTCGGGATCGGTTTGTTGACGCCTTTTTTCTATAAATGCAAATGGCCGGTGCGCGGTTGGCCCGAGGGGATTTTTCTCGGTTTTGCGTTTCTGTCGCTCATCAGCTGGGCGTTTAATCCTTCGTGGTTTTGGTGGATTCCCATCGGTATCATCCCGATTATCTTGTTCGGGCTGTATTATCTCTTGACGATATGGATCAAACATCTGGCTGATTGGTCGTGGCAACAACTTCAGCGGCTGTATCTTCAATTTTGGCTGGGCGGCATCTATGTCGCCATTGTCGTGATTATGCAGCGTTGGGACCTGTTGCCGCACGAAAAGTCGTTTTGGACGTACATGCTGGGGTTTTATCCGCTGTGGCAGACGGATATGGAACGAAGTGTGGGGACGGCTGCCAACTCCAATCTGGCTGCAGCCATGCTGATCTGTTTGGCACTGATGAGTATTTACGCGTCCTCGGTGGTGCGGGGAGCGTGGAAAAAAGTCGGTTGCTTCACGATGTTTGCCATGTATTCGGTGGCCATTTGGTGCACCGGCTCCCGCGGTGCATGGGTGGGCTTGTTGATCGGTCTGTTGGTTCAGGTGTGGATGACCGGAAACCGTCGTCGCACGGTGTTGTTGTTCTGCGCACTGTTACTTTTGGGCGGTGTGATCTATACCAATCAAACCCTGATCCCGCGGGAAGAGACGCTGTTTGCCACGGTGGAAGTGCGGATTTTTGTCTGGCAGCATGCGTTTCAAATTTTCCGGGAACATTGGTTGCTTGGTGTATTGCCGCTCCATTTTGGCCAACTGTTCGCCAAGATGACCGGCAAATACATGTTCCATGCGCATAACGTCTTTTTGGGTATTGCCACGGAATACGGCATTATCGGTCTGGGATTGTTCTTGGCGTTGATCGCGGTAACGACATACCGGGCCCGGCGGTGGCGGAAAACGGCCAATCGGAAAGAAGAAAAGCGGTTGGCCGGGCTGTTGATATCCATTCTCTTTGCGCTGTTGGGTCACGGGATGTACGATTATCCCATCATTTCCCCGCAAATCGGATTGATCTTCATTTTGAGCCTGATCATGATCCACGCACAGTATGAACGCCGGTGCCTGAAGAAACCGGAGTGGAGTCAGGTATCATACACGGACAGTGTTTCCGAGAAAAAGATGGACAAATGGGAGGCGGCGTTGATCACCGTCTCCAGTGTATGGAAGGCGTTACCCGGAGGACGGGTGTACAGTGTATCTCATTCCAAAGATGGATGAGACGGGTCAACGGTGTAGCTTCCTTGGTTCTCGCTCTGTGAATTACCTGAAATATCTTCCCGGTCAACGCCTTTACCAAGCCTGACCCCAGTAACCGGAAATTGAGGGGAAAATCCACGGGCAAGCTCCACGTCTCGCGCCTGCCGGTTCAAAGCGGTCTTGATCTGCGGGCGCAGGTGGAGCGAGCAGGAAAAGTGTTACGGACGATCACAAAAACGGAGTAACGGAAGCCGGGGTGGAAAATGAACGCATTTTTCGCCTATTTGTATCGTTTGCGGTTGATTCAAAGATGGAGCCTGATGCGCAACGTGATGCCGGAAAACGTGGCGGAACACAGTTTTCACGTTGCGTTGCTGACACACGCCCTTTGCACGATCGGCATCGAGGTGTTCGGTAAGCAGATTCCGGTGGAAAAGGCGGTAACACTGGCATTGTTCCACGATGTGACGGAAGTGATCACCGGCGACATTCCTTCCCCGGTGAAACATCACAACGACAAGCTGCTGGGGGGATTTCGCGAATTGGAGAATTTGGCTGCGGAGCGGCTGTGCGACATGATCCCCGAACCGCTGCACCGGCATTATCGCCCGTTGATTCATGGTGAAGATTCCGATTTGCACCGTTGGGTGAAAGCGGCCGATTTGCTGGATGCTTATCTCAAATGTGAAATGGAGATTTCGGCGGGAAACCGGGAGTTCGCCGTTGCCAAACAGGAGATTGAACGCCGTCTGCAATCGCTCGACATGCCGGAAGTGGACTATTTCCTCCGCCATTTCGGCTCCAGTTTCACCCGGACACTGGATGAACTGCATGATATGGACGATTCGGACATGAATCGCTGAGTACACGTTGCAGACAAAGACAACGGGATACGATTTACCTTCCAAAGCTCGGCACTCGACGGGAAAATCGGGTCCACTCCTTTAAAAAGGGTGACCGTTTTGAGACGATTGACCATAGGCGTTTTCCGATCGAGCAGCGAAAGGAAAAGGACTCACCCGAAAATACGTGATTCCACTGACTTTGTCAGCAGTCTCAGGCGCTAACGCGCCTTTTTTCTTTTTAAGGGTCACAACACAAATATAGATCCCGGTATTTTTCTTACGCTTCCATTTCGCTTTCAATCGCCAGATCCAACGCGTGCGGGATACTTTGCCAACGGATCGGCTGAAAAGCCGGGACTGCGGCCTGTTTCCCCGTTAGTACGGCAAACAGCCGGGTAAACTCGCGATCATGCACTTTCTCGTTGGAAGTCACGTTTGGCGGATGCAGGGGCTTCCGCCGCGACACGGGTATGGAAGTCAATGGCTGTGCCGCGTCATGTGCCGCTTTCAACAGTTCTTGCAGGAACTTCGGGGAATGGTCATACAGACGGGGGCGATCCATCTTCAGATGATGGAAACGGGGCCAGACAGACCATCAATTCATAGCGTCAAACCTCCTCCGGTTGAACATCTTCGAGTGTGTTCATCCCTGTTGAATAGCCTGTGCAACGGGTGGAAAAACGTCCGGATGAGTATAAAACCGGCAAAGCGCGGTCATGCTGTTACCAGAATCTATCAATCTATGAGGTGGTTTTACTATGTTTAAACACCGCGCTTTCTGGTTGATCATCAGCGTTGTCACCATCATTGGTTTGACGCGTTGGGGCGGTGGCATTCCATCCGCTCCGCAAGCGTACGCGGAAAAAGAAGGTCTCATCGCTGTCCGTGTCCAACATGGGGACACTGTATACCGGATCGCCAAACAACATGGGACTGATGTGACTACCGTGGCACGGATCAACGATTTGCAAGATCCATCCCGCATCCGGACGGGACAGATTTTATGGGTGCCCGAGACAAAACGGCAATCTGAAGCACCCCAACGCGAACCCCGTTCCGTTCCGGCAATGTCCCGCGGAATTTCATTGGGTGATTTTACCCTGACCGCATACACAGCCGGACCGGAGTCAACGGGGAAAGCACCGGGTCACCCCGCCTACGGCATCACCGCATCCGGTGCCAAAGCCAGAGAGGGTGTCACTATCGCTGTTGATCCCAAGGTAATCCCGATTGGATCGCGTGTATATATCGAGGGGATCGGTTATCGTACGGCACAGGATGTGGGTGGGGCGATCAAGGGAAATCGGATTGATGTGTTTATGAATGACCTGAGCGAGGCACGGGAATTTGGCGTGAAGAAACACGTGCGGGTGATGTTGGTTCCGACGTCCTATGTTTCGGAATGAAACTCCCACGCTTGAAAGCCTGGGATTCCCGGATCATTCGCGTTCTCCATTCCCCTTTCTTTGCGGGGCAACTGGCGGAGCGAGTCGGGAAATGGGACAGTATTCACACAGACACGTTAGACAACGACCCGGATTCAAGGATATGGGGCATAAGCGCCAGACCCGTTTTCCGAGGAGAACGGCAGTGGAGCAAAACGCCAAAATACGATAAAATGGACGGGCAGGAACCCCACGGCAAAAGGGGAGGCAGTGAATGAAACGTGTGTTTCCGCTCCGTTATCCCTACTCGTATGAGGCCACCGTCCGGCGGCTCATTTCTTTCGAAAAGTCCAGCTACCGTTTCCATAACGGACGTTTGGTTCGGGCGATCGAGGCGGGGGGACGTCCTTATGTGGTGGAAATCGGTTGGCAGACGGAACCTCGTGCGCTGACGGTGCACGTACACGGTAATCCACCGGAGGCGGAACGGGAACGGTTGGAAGCCAAACTGCGCCGGATGTTTTCGGTGGATGTGGATTTGACGCCTTTCTATCGACAGCTGGAAGCAGACCCCAACCTGGGACCGGTTATCGAAAAACGGAAGGGTTTGCATCTGGTGCTGGATGCTTCGTTGTATGAGTGTTTGATCAAAACCGTCATCAGCCAACAACTGAATGTGGCGTTCGCTGCCAAGCTGATCGAGCGGTTGATCGACCTGGCGGGCGAACGGTTGTCGTTATTTGATGGGGAGTTGTTGCCCGTGTTTCCCTCGCCTGAACGGGTGGCGGCGCTGGAATACGAGCAGTTGCAGGCACTGCAGTTCAACCGGCGGAAAGCCGAGTATGTGATCGACATCTCCCGTCAGGTGGCCTCGGGAACATTGGATTTGGAAGCCTTGTGGACAATGGAGGACGAAGCGGTGATGGAGCGTTTGTTGCCCCTGAGGGGAGTGGGGCGATGGACGGTGGAGTGTTTGTTGCTGTTCGGTCTGGGACGTACCGACCTTTTGCCGGCGGCGGACATCGGGCTTCGAAACGCGGTCCGTTACGTATATGGATTGGCACATCAACCACGGGAAGAAGAAATCCGTAAACTTGGCCGGGATTGGTCTCCATGGCGAAGCTACGCCACGTTTTATCTGTGGGATGCGTTGAGCGAATGGAAGCCGGAGAAAAAAGGAGGATGAAGGATGGGACGGAAGAAGAAAAAGCAGACCGAGGTGAGAACGGTCGACCCGATTGTCACACTGACCCATGATCTGAAGCGGGTTGTGCTGTGGATGGCAATCGCAGTCGGAGCAGCGGCGGTCTTGGCGTTGACGGTCCCGTCGTTTTAAAAAACAAGGCCGGGAGGGAATCTCCTAGCCTTGTTTTTTTGTTGCGGGCGATTCGGATGACGCTTTCGGTTGGGTGGATGCCCGCATCATCGCAATCTCGGGCGGGCTCATCAAGACTTGCCGCGGGTAGGCCACATCGATGTCGTGTTTTTGGAAAGTGGTGATGATGGTTTTGCGCAATTCACGTTCGATTCGCCAAACTTCCTGCGGGTCGCTCAATGCGGTGACAGTGAATTGCACTCCGTCCCGCTCGATATTGGTCACGCCAAATACGGACGGTTCCTCAAGCAGATAGGGGGAGAACCGCTTGTGAATGTCCCGGCACACCTCTTCCAACACTTCGTGCACCCGACCCAGATCGGATTCATACGGAACCGTCACGGTGACGATCGCCCGCATCCGATCGCGGTTGTAGTTGGTCACCTGCGTGATTTCGCCGTTGGAGATGTAGTGCAGCCGTTGGTTCCATTCACGGATTTTGGTCACCCGAAGCCCGATCTCCTCCACCGTGCCCGTAATTTGGCCGTTGATCTCGACAAAATCGCCCACTTCCAGCTGATTTTCAAAGATCAGGAAAAATCCGGTGATAACGTCCCGCACCAGATTTTGCGCACCGAATCCGATCGCCAATCCGAGAATCCCGGCACCGGCCAACACCGGTGTCATGTTGACGCCCAGCCGATCCAGAATCATCAACAGCGCGATGAAATAGATAGAATAACGCGCCGTCGATTTGATCAGCTTGCTCATGGTTACGGCGCGCTTGCTGTCCGTTTTGCTCAATTTCAAGATATGATCGATCAGTCGGTTAACCAAACGCAAGGCGATCAGCGTGATCAGGACGATCAACAAGATCTGCCCCAGCGGCAACAAGAGGTATTCCACCGGGTTCTCAAACATCGCGCTCAGTTTATCGCTCATGTTTTGGATCAGGCCCACACTGTGTTCGGGATGGGCGGGGGTTTCGGATTTGGTGAGGTCCAGTTCCTTTTCCAGCATGTGATCACCCCTCCGTCAGTGGATGGATTTTTTCTTGAACCGTCCGCCCAACACATCGTGCACGTGTTCAATGGCCACGAAAGCGTGCGGGTCGATTTCACTGACGATGCTCTTCAACTTGGCGACTTCCAGACGCGTCACGATGCAGTAGAGCAGTTCCTTTTCCTCTTTGGTATAGCCGCCTTTTCCATAGATATGCGTCACGCCGCGACCGAGACGGTACAAAATGGCTTCGGCTATGTCATCCGGCTTGTCGGAGATGATCATGACCGATTTGGATTCATCCAGTCCTTCCACCACCACGTCGATCGTCTTGTATGCGATGAAATACGCAATGAGCGAGTACATCGCCTTGTCCCATTCGAAGACGAATCCCGCGCTTCCCAAAATGAACACGTTGAAAAACATCACGATCTCGCCGACGGAGAAGCCCAGTTTTTCATGGCCGATGATGGCCAACACTTCGGTTCCGTCCAATGATCCGCCATTGCGGATGATGAGTCCCACGCCCATACCCAAGATAATGCCGCCGAATACGGTCGCCAGAAAAAGGTTGTCAGTGACCCGTGGGAAACTGTGGATGAATTCGGTCAACACGGCCAGCAGAATCACTGAATACATGGTGCAAAACGTGAATGTCTTCCCAATTTGCTTGTAACCCAAAAACCAGAACGGCAGGTTGAATAATACCAAAAAAACGGACATGGACCAAGGTGTAATTTCACTGAAAATGATGGAAATACCGACCACACCGCCGTCAATGATCTGATTGGGGATCAAAAACAGGTCCAAGCCAACGGCAACCAGGATACAGCCCAGCGTGAGTGAAATGAGGCGTCGCCACCAGCGCCAAGAGGGAATACGAAAAATGGGTTGGTTCACTGTGTCCTTTTCCCTCCCATCCGGATCTATTGTGTAGTCTTTCACGATTATAGCACAACTTGGAAGGTGTACGGGGACGTTTGACTGATTGTCACAGATGGCAGACAGGAGATGGATACGATGATGCCGGATCGTCGGACATTGAAGTGTCATCCTTTCTCCCTTAACCAAATCGCCCGTTTTTGTTAAACTGGACCAAAGGAGTGCTGTTCGTGGTCAACAGTGGTTTTATTGTCTTTCTTGAGTATCGGGTACATACACATAAAAGGGAACTGTATCTACAACTTCTGGACTATTTTGATCGGAGACCGCCCGTGCCGTGGGAATAATCCGACACGAGCGGATGGAAAGTGTGGATCAACCGGGATCGTTCGTCAAGATGATTCGCGGTGCCGGATGAAATAACCGGCCCACGTGTCATCTCTCTTATAAGGAACCTTGCTTAGGACGGCCGGATGACGGATATTGCAGACAAAGTGAATATCTGGTCATTCCGGGTCACCGAACCATCATCCACCGGAAAAAAGGATGTTTGATCATGGGCGCAAAAGATCCGTCGGCTCGCTGGTTTGTATGGCGGCGCACAAGAAGGCGGTTTCACCGCCTTTGTACGGTAACTTCTGCGTGGCCGGTTCGATTTGCGGTGTTGACGGGATTGTTGTTGGTCTTCGTTTTCATCTGCCTGCTCATGTGGGGGTGGCGGGATGAGGAGAGACCCCGTGTGCCTTCGCCCGTTATCCGAACGGCGGAATTTCAGGCAGTGAAACCGGGACAGATTCGGGAAGATCGTTTCTTTTTCCGCGGAAGGTCAGAGCGGGGGGAAGCGGATTATGAGTGGAACCTGCGCACAGGGACTTTATTGAAAGAGGGGGAAAAAAGCGAAACGGGCGTAATCCCCTTGGGAAATCACGGCCTTCTGACCGTTTTGTCCGAAGGTGCTGCCCGGTTGTTGATGGTGCAAAAAAGAGTTCATCGCAACCGGATTGCTTACAACGTCCGGGCAGGGATGCATCATCCGGTATCGGTGTCGCCGCGGGGAGATGCCATCGTGTATCCGGTTGGAGATGCGGACGATGTGTCATTGGCTTTGTTCCGTCCCAAGGAGGGACGATCTCACCCGATCCCCGAAACCAGGTTTTCGTCCCGTACCAACATAGCGACGGCAGTGTCCTGGTCCCCGAGTGGCCGTTTTCTGTCAGTGGCGGACAGGGTGTACGCGGTGGGTGATACTGTTCCCGTCACGATCCTTCGAAGCGGTCCGGGCTGGTGGTCCCCAAAGGAGGATGTGCGGGCGACCGTGGAGGACAATCGACGGTTGGTTCTCTGGAATGCCGAGACGGGGAAACGACGGGTCGTGTTTGAAACTCCTTCGGGTGAGGAGATCGTTCCGCCTGTTGTGTGGGATTCCCATGGTCATTATTTTTCCTTTGCAACCGGACGCAGGGTTAGCGGAGAACTGTTTTTTGAAAAAGTACATGTGATGGACGGACAATTGTATCATTACGTGGAGAATGAACATAATCTGCAATCAACGCAATTGGATCACCTGATGATCGGACCCGGCGGCGGTTATGTATCATACGTGATCAACGGGATGTTGAAGCTGATTCATCTCCGCACGCAAAATTCGCTGGTTTTCGATGTGTATCATCAGCTGGCGGGGCAGTCCCATCCGTTTATCCGTCACGAACCTAACGGGGTATGGCTGGCGGAGGGCCGCCATGTCCTGTATATCGGTGACGACATGAAAGAAAAGGAAATTTACCGAACTTCCCGTCCATTGATGGGATTTTATCTGTCACCACGTTTGCACCGGCTGCTGATTGTGGAAAAAATGCCGCATGGGTGTAAGCTGAGCCTGATCGATCTCAAACGGTTGGGCCAATCGGCGTCCTCCGGCGATTCGGGCAATACAGGATAAAGGAGCGCGAGCAATGGCCAGAGTCTCAACGAAGCAACCGGCACTCCCGTTTACGGAAGTGCGAAAAGCATCCATTCAACGACGTTTGCTCCAATGGTATCGGATTCACCAACGAGATTTGCCTTGGCGGCGGGATCAGGACCCCTATAAGATTTGGGTATCCGAAGTGATGTTGCAGCAAACACGGGTAGAGACCGTGATTCCCTATTTTCATCGCTTTTTGGAACGATTCCCCACACTGGAAGCGCTGGCGGCGGCCGATGAGGCTGACGTCATCAAAGCGTGGGAAGGATTGGGGTATTATTCGCGCGTGCGCAACCTGCACGCCGCTGTTAAGGAGGTGGTGGAGAAACACGGGGGGAAAGTGCCCGACACATTGGAGACCATCTCTCAGCTGAAGGGAGTGGGACCGTATACGGCGGGTGCCATTTTGAGCATCGCGTATAACCGGCGGGTGCCGGCCGTCGACGGCAATGTGTTGCGCGTCTTTTCCCGGTTGTTCGCTTCGGCGGATGACATTGCCCGTGTCCAGACACGAAAAAAAATGGAAACGTGGGCTTATCATCTGATACCGGAGTCCAATCCGGGTGATTTCAATCAAGCATTGATGGAGTTGGGGGCGATGGTGTGTACGCCCACATCGCCTTCCTGTGCGAATTGTCCGGTCCGCTCCGATTGTCTGGCATACGAAAAAGGGATGCAACACGAATTGCCCGTCAAGAAAAAAGCGAAACCGCCCGTTCCGGTTTCGCTCGTGTTCGGCTGGATTCGGGACGGCAATCGCGTGTTGCTGGAACAAAGGCCGGAGACGGGACTCTTGGCAGGGATGTGGGGATTGCCCACACTGGAGACGGATGTCGGCGATTCGGTGCAGGCATTGATTGTTTGGATGGAAAAACACGGTATACTCATACAACCCGGCGAAACGTTGGGGATGGTGGAGCATGTCTTCACGCATCGCAAATGGCATGCCACGATCATCGGCGGTACGTGCGTCGGATATAAGGGAGAACTCCCGCAACATTGGCGGTGGGTAACGTTGGAGGAACTGGAAAGGTTGGCGCTGCCCAAGGTATACCAAAAGGCCGTTCAAGCCGCTTTATCTTCCATTTTTGCTTGATATCCTGATCAGCAAGGGAAACACGGTGTTGTGGCCACCGTGCAGGCGAGGGAGAAACCGAGGGGGAATTGATCCGTGGAAGAGAAAAAAGAGCCGACCGTCGGCGACTCCAGAGAAACACCAAATGAGTCGCCATCCCTGCGAAACGTCCCCGATTCGCGACCGGAGGCGGATCGGTTGACGGAAGTGGGAGCGGACGCGTCTGACACAGTTGAAAGGCAAGAAAAAGATGTCCCGTCCAGAAAGTCAGAGGCGGAGCCGCCGACAGGGGAAAAAACGATGTCCGCCTTTGGGGAATCCTCTGCCGGGCAACAGGGAGGTTCGCCAGTTGATCGGCAGGGTGAACGAAAAGAGAACTCGACGGACCCAAAGCCGAAAGTGGATGAATCAATCCCGGTCTGGACAGAGATGTCCGAAGAAACAGAATCAAAGGACCGTAAGACTTCAACGGAGCCGGCCGTGACCGGTTCGTCGAACGCACCTTCCTCTCCCGAGCGGGAAGAAATGGCCGCCGCTGCATTGGTGTCCGGAACCCCGCGGATGAGCGTTTGGGATCGGGTCACCCGGGTGTTGCAACGCGTCCCGCTGGTCAACCGCATTCCGTTTCAACGGATCGGTCCGCAAAAAACGGTCGTCGGCGCGTTGGTGGTGGCTTTCGCCTTGGTGGGAAGCTTGTCCGCGTTTGTGTTTGACGGAACGACCGATGCCAAAGAGGCCCCGCGGGCAGGTGTGACAAAGCCGCATCAACAGCCATATGTGAAACCGAAACCGATTCCATTCATCGTCACCCATGAGGGCAGAAAATGGACTGTGGACCTCCGTACGCTTGGCTATGACGGTCAAGATCCATCCACATTGAATCGTGACAAATGGTTGGCTTGGTTTCGCGGGGTGAAAAAAGAAGTGGACCAACCGGCCGTGGACGCGGAGCAAAATTGGTTCGGCGGTAAACTGACCCCGTCCAAAACGGGAAAATTGGTGGATATGGACACCATCGAAAAAGAATGGCTGCCCCGTTTGACGACGATGACCGGTCAGCCTCAGGAGCTGCCGATGGTGATTGATCAGCCGGAGGTGACCGAAGCGGATTTTCAGCAGGTGGATCAACGGTTGATCGGCAAGTATACGACATATTTTGATGGAAGCAACGTCAACCGTACCACCAACATCCGATTGGCCTCCAAAGCGATCAACAATCTGATCCTGAGTCCGGGAGAGCGCTTCTCCTTCAACCGTGTCGTAGGACCGCGCACACCGGGGCGCGGTTACAAATCAGCCAAGGTGATCGTGCGGGGAGAATACAGTGAAGGCATCGGCGGCGGGATCTGCCAGGTGTCGAGCACACTGTTCAACAGCGTGGATGAAGCGGGACTGAGAATCCTACAGCGCAATTCCCACAGCAAAGAGGTGGCGTACGTTCCGCCGGGGCGCGATGCGACCGTCTCATGGGGCGGACCGGATTTCCGTTTTAAAAACAATCTGACCAAACCGGTATTGATCCGTATCCGGGTGACCAGCAATGCAATCACGGCCTATGTATACACGACACCGGACGCCCGGGTGAAAAAACGGAAACCGGTGCAACCCGCACCGACCAAAGTGGAGTCGGTGCCCGCCACCAACCCCGGTTCTTTGAACGGGAAACAACCGCAGTGACCAACGGGAAAGCCGTCCCTTTACGGGACGGCTTTTTCAGGTAAAGGATTGTCGACTGAATGAGGCCGTTCTTCGGTATGAATATCGTCCAGTTGCCAATCAATGGGCTGCAGACCGACCTTTTGCAAAAATTCATTGGTTCGGGAAAACGGACGGCTGCCGAAAAAGCCGCGATTGGCGGAATACGGACTGGGATGGGCCGATTCGATCACCAGATGATGATCGCGGGTGATCAATGCTTTTTTCTCCTGCGCATTTCTTCCCCACAAGAGAAAGACGACGGGTTGTTCCCGTTCATTCAACGTGCGGATCACCTGGCTTGTAAACGTTTCCCATCCTTTCCCCTTGTGGGAATTGGGCTGGCCCCGGCGAACAGTCAAGACGTTGTTGAGTAGCAGGACGCCTTGTTTCGCCCACTTGACCAGATGACCGTGGTTGGGAATCCGGCACCCGAGATCATCATGCAACTCTTTGAAAATGTTTTTGAGTGAGGGGGGCACTTTCACCCCGGGCTTGACGGAAAAGCTGAGCCCGTGCGCCTGACCCGGGCCATGGTACGGGTCTTGTCCGATGATGACGACCTTGGTGTCGGCATAAGGGGTGAGGTGCAAGGCGGAGTAGATATCATATTTGTCCGGATAGACGGTATACGTGTTGTATTCGTGGATCAAAAACTGGCGCAACTTTTGGTAATACGGCTTTTCGAATTCAGCGTTCAAATGATCGGCCCAATCATTTTTCAGGATGGGCGCCATATGTCTCTCCTCCCGATTATGTATCTTATTGATAAAATTATTTTCACATATATGATGGTTTTTTGTAAGGGGTTGCTGTCAAAAACAGCTCCGGGGCCGTCTCTCATTTTGCCATGTCCGGCATGAGGTGCGGGAGAGAACGGCCTTTTTCATTCTCAATGGCACAACATGTTCACCGCTGATCCAATGACTGTCCGGAGGATGTTTTTTCAGCGCGTTTAACAGCCATCCACGGCCCGATTCTCAGGTTCATGATCTCCCCGTCATTCCGCTTTTTCCAGTTGGACCGCGGTGGAGAAAAAGACGGCACCGCCACCCATATCGGCTTCCCGGTCGGGCGTGAGTTGGTTGATCCCTTTTCCGTCCGGATAGGAGGACAACCACCACAATCCCATGCTGACCAACACGCCGGGAAGAACGGCGTCGGTCACTTTTGCCGTCAAGGTACAACTGCCCCGCTCGTTCCGGATGCGTACGAGACTCCCGTCGACAATCCCCTTCCGCTCTGCGTCTTTCGGGTGAATTTGCAAAGTGGGCCGTCCCTCCATCTTCTGCAGTTTGGGAATGTTGCCCATGCTGGAGTTGAGATACTGGTGGTTGGGCGGAGAGATCAGCATGAACGTATCGGGGTCTTTCGCGTTTCGTTCCCCGTCGGTCCCCTCTTTCAGTGCGATGTGAGCAGGGAGGGGGTCCAGTCCTTGCGCCCGGAGCGATTCATTGAACAGCTGAATCCGGATACCGCGTTGCAACCGTTCCGGAAATGCCGCATTCTCCGATAGATCCAGCTTGACGATCTCTTTTTCCATCAGCTCGTCAAAATCGATACGGGACAGGCAGGGATTCTCCGGGTTGTCCAGGACTTGGCGGATCAGGTCCTCTTCCGTATCGTCAAAGCAGGGTTCCGTGAAACCCATCCGTTTGGCCAACGTACGGAACAGCTTGTAGTTGGACCAGGCTTCGCCTTGCGGTGGCAGGATCGGACGTGCCACTTGGACGTACATATGCCAGTAGGATTTGTATACATCCAGGTTTTCGAAATGGGATGTGGCGGGCAGCACCAAATCGGCATAACGGGCGGTGTCCGTGAGAAACAGGTCGTGTACCACCGTGAACAGATCTTCCCGGGCCAGACCGCGCAACACCTTTTCCTGAGAAGGTGCCACCGCGGCCGGATTGCTGTTGTATACGAACAGCATGCGAATCGGCGGATCAGCCTCCAGCAATGCGCTTCCCAGTTGGATCATGTTGATGCTGCGCACGTCGGGATCGGGCAACAGATCGGGACGTTCCAGTTTGTCGGTGTCCACTTGGACCAAACCGTTTTCCTTGAGCGCTCCGCCGCCTTTGTACTGCCACTGGCCGGTAAGTGCCGGCAGACAGGTGATGGTGCGAACGATCATGCCGCCGTTGTCATGATGTTGCAAACCGTTGCCGATCCGGATGAGCGAGGGTGACGTTTTCCCATACTCCCGGGCAAGCCGGATGATGGTCTCCTTCGGTACGCCCGTGATGCGGGATACCCGTTCGGGCGGATATGTTTTCAGCCGTTCCTTTAGCTGCTCCCAACCGACGGTATGATCGCGCAAAAAAGCTTCGTCAATCAGGTTTTCCCGTTCCAACACGTGCATCATGCCCAGTGCCAGTGCTGCGTCGGTTCCGGGATACAACTGGACGAACTCGTCGGCCCACCGTGCCGTCTGATTGCGATGAACGTCGATGACCACGATTTTGGCCCCTTGTTTGCGGGCTTGCTCGAACAGCATCACTTGATGCATGTTGGTGCTGACGATGTTGCCGCCCCAAACGATGATATACCGGCTATGGACCGTGTCTTCGGGATCAATCGCCCCCTTGATCCCCATGGTGGCACGGAATCCTTGACTGCCTGCCGCGTTGCAGATGGTGCGCTCCAGCCGCGTCGCTCCGAGGCGATGAAAGAAGCGCCGATCCATCGTCCCATTGTTGACCAGGCCCATGTTGCCGTAATAACTATAGGGAAGAATCGATTCGGCGCCGTATTCGGCAATGAGATTTTTCATTCGTGACGTGATCTCGTCCAGCGCCTCTTCCCAAGTGATCCGTTCAAACTTGCCTTCCCCTTTCCTGCCTGTGCGTCGCATCGGGTAAAGCAGCCGTTCCGGATGGTGGACTCGGGCAGGGAAATAGCGTACTTTATGGCAAATCACTCCGCGGGTGATGGGGTGATCAGGATCGCCGGTCACCCGGGTGATGCGACCGTCTTCCACCGTGACGCGCAAGCCGCAGGTGTCCGGGCAATCCAGCGGGCAGACGGAGCGAAAAATTTCTCGGGTTGATGGTGACACGTTTCTCCCTCCAGCCTTTTTCCACATATTTTACCTTTTGCATAAGCGGTTGGAAAGAGAAAGGGCTGTACGAATCCGGCATCGTTTGAGACAATGCTCATGATGACATCAAAGGAGGGAACGATGTGCTGGCCCAATTGTGGCGGGCGGCCGGATGGGGGGTGCCGTCCCATGATGAGGTGAAGGTGTGGGTGGAACGGGCGCTGAAAGAAGGGGCAAAACGAAAGGGACGGCCGGGAGATCGGCGGTACGAATGGACGGATTGGCCCATGTCGCCCAGTGTCCGTTTCCGCGTGATGACGGACGGAACACGTGTGGTGCAGTTGGTACCGGCGCTCGTTTGCGGATCGACTCATCCGTTTGTTCCTTCAATCGTCCGGCAAACGGAACACCATTGCATCGCTTGGGGGGCGTGGCGGAGTCAAACGGGTGGCATCCTGCATCGGACGGCAATCTGGATGCAAAATGGCTGGGAAGCGGAGCAATCAGGTCCATGGACGATGAGGATCGCCGGTCTGGCGTATCAAGTAAAGGTGGATACAACATCTTTGGGCACGGCAGAATCGATGCCGCTGTTTGCGCAGGTTGCTCGCTTTACACGTGAGATCCCCTTGGAGGAGCAGGCGAATTATGCCGTTCGGGGAAAGGTGGAGGAAGTGGAAGAAGAGGGCAACCGGATCACCGGTCAAACGCTTTGGAAAATCACATTGTCGGGAAAAGACCAGTGGCAGTTGACCATGGTGACACATCCAGCTTTGGTGGAGGGGAAAATCCGCCCGGGTGTTTGGGTGGTGGCCGAGTGTCGATTACAAGGGGAGATGGTGGACTGGGGCGATCAGGTAAATCCGTGAGGAGAAAATGATTTGCCAAGTGACGAAGACCTCAGCCCGACTGCGCGAAGTCCCGGAAAGAGCAAGGATGGAATCGAGGCAACTTCCTCTGAGCGAAACGTACTTTGCCCGCGTCCTGTACTCCCGGTCGGAGCGGCCATGAACGGCTCCCTTTGCAGAGCAATGGTGGAGCAAGCCGAAAAAAGCAATTGGACAGTATTCATCGGACACGCTTAAGGATGTCACTGCGTTCGCAGATAATGTAACGGGTTCCAATGGCGGATGTTTCGCGTTTACGGGTTATCGCCGGCCGCGCCGTTCGATTTCCGCGATGATTTGATGATGCAAGCTGACTCCCTGCGCATTCATCAGCGGGGCAAGCTGTGAAAAAACGGCGTGCTGAAACGCCAGTTCCTCATCGGTCCATTGGGAAAGCGGCGTGGTGTGCAACGTTTGCCAATCACGGCCGACAAACACGATGACTCACCTCAGTTGCATCAGGGTTGTTTTCAGTATGGTTCAATCCCGCGATTTGATACATCGAAGCTCAAGGAGTTGTGGTGATGAGGATCGTAGCGCGTCTCTTGTCTGAGGAGATCGAACCGGAGCGCGTGTTCTCCCGGTTGTACGGAAGCTGTACCCATGCGTTTTGGCTGGATGGCCAAGGAAGTGACCGCAGTGGCCGTTTTTCCTGGATGGGGGGAGATCCGTTTCTGTTGATGTCCACCCGTCATGGGCGGACCACGATAATCCGAAACGGTCAGGTACGCACATATGGGGACCATCCGTTCACGCTGCTGAAATCGCTGGCCCAGTCTTGGTCGGTGACGGATGTCCCTTTGCCGGATGTCCCGTTTTTGGCCGGCGGTGTCGGATATGTCGGCTATGAGATGAAGCGGTATGTGGAACAACTGCCGCAGACCGGTGCTGATCCGTTCGGCTTGCCGGAGATGTACTGGATGTGGTTTGACAAAGTGATGGTATTTGACCATGCCGAACGATGTGTCTGGCTCTGCAAATGGCAGTTGGATAAAGAAACCGCTACTGATGTGGAACGAACGCTGAACGAATGGGAAACCGCCGTCTTGCGTGCCGCACGTATTTCCCTTCCCACCCGCGCATGGCCTGATTGTATCGCGGTTGACATGGATGAGTCGGCGTTTCGTTATACGGTGAGCCGTGACCAATATCTGCGCAAAATCGAAATCATTCAACGCCATATTGCGGACGGGGATATTTACCAAGCTTGTCTGACGCATTTGATCACTGCCGATTTGACGTCGGACGGTTGGGAGTTGTATCGGGTGTTGCGCCGGATCAATCCCGCGCCTTTTTCGTGTTATCTCAAGTTGGGAGAAACGCAAGTGGTCTCTTCCTCTCCGGAACGCTTTTTGCGTGTGCGTGCCGATCGCATGGTGGACAGCAGCCCGATCAAAGGAACACGTCCGCGGGGACGTACCCCGGAGGAGGACGCGCGATTGGCTGACGAGTTGGCCACGCATCAAAAAGACCGGGCGGAAAACGTGATGATCGTTGATCTTGTGCGCAATGATCTGGGCAGAGTTGCGGAGCCCGGCAGTGTACGCGTACCCGAATTGCTTGCTGTGAAATCTTACGCCACCGTTCATCAACTGGTGTCCACAGTGGAAGCCAGGTTGCGGGAAGATCTGCACGCCGTGGACGCGTTGCAGGCCGCGTTTCCCGGCGGCTCCATGACGGGTGCGCCCAAGATTCGTGCGATGGAGATTTTGGATCGGTTGGAACCTACAGTGCGGGGAATTTATTCCGGCGGGATCGGTTATTTGGATGTCCGCGGGACAATGGATCTCAGTATGGTGATCCGCACAGTGATTTGCCGAAAGGGACAAGCCTTTTTTCACGTGGGTGGCGGAATCGTCGCCGATTCTGATCCCGTGGCGGAGTATCAGGAGACGATGGACAAAGCCCGTGCGCTCAAGGCAGCGATCCACTGGACGAATCGCCAAACATGACACCACCTGCCATGGATGGGGCGTGGTGGATGATTTCAATTATAAATATTACGTGATATTTTCCATTTCAAAAAAGCCTTTTTCCGGTTTGTTGGAAACAAAGGAAAAAGGCATGAGTCAAGCGTACGGGGATCGTCAAAGAGTGTGAGCATCATGTATCTCGTTGGTTGAGACGGGAAAAATATGAAAACGTCAATGCGCGTTCGTCCGTGTGTTGGACAGTATTCTGACCTCAAACGGTTTGTGTGGGGCGATATCACCCACATTGCGATGTACCAGTCGTTTGATACGGTGGTATTGATCCGGTTTTACCCAGCGTTCCGGCTCCACGTATACGATGAGGCGTCGCCCGTCATAGTCCGTCCGGGCGGATCGAACTCCCTCGACGGTTTGAGCCGCCTGTACCATATGGCTTTCGGGATAACCTACATAGGTATAGGATTGACTGTCATTGGTCAGTCCTTGGCGTTGTCCCGGTGGTTTGGCCCATTGGCATCCCGCGGAAACTGTCAAGAAACCACACATCATACCTGCGAAAATGCGGCGATTCATTCCCTTCCCTCCTCTTTTTGCATAGTTTGGGTTGAAAAAAGTCCGGCTTTGCAAGGGAAATCTTCCCTGTCGGTCCGAAGACTTGATGAAAAAGAGGTGGAGGCTGTGAGTATACCCGTACGTGTCTCGAAGTGGTTGCTTCCGGTTACCCTTGCAGTGCATGCGGGAGGGGTTGCCGGATGGTTGGTTTGGTATTGGCGGGATGGCGAGGGAGGGTCGCCGGCGTGGTTGTGGCAGGCCGGCATATTGGCGGCTTGTTGCATGGCGGTTTGGTACGGGAGATGGTACCGGTGCTTTTCCGCCGAATACGGTGCCTTTCTCTCGTTGGCATGGTTGATATGGGTGATTGGGTCCGCATCCGTTATCCTGCACCATGTGATCCAATTGACGATGATATCCGCTTTGACCGAATTGCTGAGACAAATTCCTTCGGTTTGGTTGCAGACATATTTGGCGGAATGGAACCGTCTGCTGTACGTTTTTGGCGGCATATTCGGTCACTTTTGTTATGTATGTTCCGGTTTGATGTGTACGGTGGTCCTGTCCCGGAATCCGTCGTTTTCGGCGCGGGTGGCCGGTTATTCGTTCGGTTTGTGGATGGTGGGTCTGGCGTCCGTACTCTGGTGTTGGTACAGAAATGTTCCGTCAGCTTGGTTGTTTGGATTTCCGTTGTTTTTGTCCGGCGGGTGGTCGGCACTGATGGCGGGAGCCACCCCCGCAGAGGATGGGGCGGCATCTTGGTGATCGATCGGGTGCGTGGGGAAGAGCGCTTTTTTTGGATTGTGTTAAGAGAATGTTAAGGTCTTCACCCCTGAAATGTTCAGAATCCGCGTTTAATCTGGTAGGTGTCGAAGTAAACAAGGGAGTGATATCGTGGAGTCATTGATGGACCGAATGGCGTTTTTGTTGCGTTTTTTTCGATCCCCGCGTATGATCGGCAGCATCACCCCCAGCTCCGCCCACCTCGTTCGGGCCATGCTCGATCCCATTCCGTGGGAACGGGTCAACACGGTGGTTGAATTGGGAGCAGGAACCGGGGTGATCACCGAAGCGTTGGTTCAACGGACCCATCCGGAGACACGTGTCATCGTATTTGAACAAGATTCCCGTTTACGGGACTTGCTGTTTCATCGTTTTCCGTACATTGATCATGCCGACCATGCGGAAAAACTGGGTGAGGTGTTGGAGCGGTACGGGATCGGACGGGCGGATTGCATCCTGTCCAGTTTGCCTTTCACCAATTTTCCGAAAGGCATGCGGCAAGTCATCTTGGATGAAGTGGCGGAACGGTTGGCACCGGACGGTATGTTTGTCGCCTACCAGTATTCCCTGCACATGTTGCCGCTGTTGAGGGAGCGATTTCAGCGCGTCTCGTTCCGGTTGGTATTTTGGAATCTGCCCCCCGCTTTCGTCTATGTATGCAGAAAACCCAAAACACGGAAGAAGGGAAAAAGCAAATGATTGGCTAAACCTTACTCCATCATCCACCAATGTGAAAAGATCAACCGGCATGGCGATGGAATGAGAAAGGATTTGTCGGGGGAGGATGAATGGCCGGATGGAAATGCAGACAACCGTGTTGATCGTTGACGATGAGCCGGACATTCGGGAGTTGATCCGTCTCTATCTGGCAAATGAGGGGTATCGCGTGTTGGAGGCGGCCGACGGTCGGGAAGCTTTGGAACTGACTCGCAAACATGAGATTGACCTGATGATCCTGGACGTCATGATGTCCGGGATGGACGGGATGGAGACATGCGCCAAAATCCGTGAGAGGCAGTGGATGCCCATTATCATGCTGACGGCCAGGACGGGAGATCTGGACAAGATTCAAGGGCTGGCTGTGGGGGCCGACGATTATGTCACCAAACCGTTCAACCCTCTGGAACTGGTGGCGCGGGTCAAGTCACAGTTGCGGCGGTACAAACGATATGCCAACGCTTTTACACTGCAAACAAATCTGCTTTCCATCGGTGGGGTGACCCTTCATCCCGAAATGCGCCAAGTATGGGTTCGCGGTCAACCCGTTCACCTGACACCTCGTGAATTTGATATTTTGGCATTGTTGTTCCGCCATCCCGGAGTGGTGTTTCGTTCGGAAGAAATTTATGAACGGGTGTGGGGGGAACCGATGCTGACTTCCAACAATACGATCATGGTACATATTCGAAAAATTCGCGAGAAGATCGAGGATGACCCCAAAAATCCCGCTATCGTGCTTACCGTTTGGGGGGTGGGATACAAGGCGGCGGCCGATTCCCATCCGGTTCGTCATGATTGAGCCGAAATTGCGAAAATGTCGTCTTGTGACCCGTTGGCTCAGGAAAATGTGGTCTCGTCTGCGAACCCGGATGATCGTCGTGTTTCTGATCAGTTTGGCGGCCATGTTGGTGGGGGGATCGATCGGGGAGCAACTTACCTTCAGAGAGAAGCGCTATTACTACTATCCGGAAGAAGAGGAAATGACCGCCCTGTTCTTGTCCCGTTATGCCCGGGAAATGACACAGATTCGAGCTGCCAAGCGAAACGAACGGTTGAACAGTCTCGAACAAACCGGCAGGATGAGATTGCGCGTGTTGGATCAAGAAGGAAATCCGCTTTATCGGTCGGTGCATGCATCCAAGAGAAGAGAGAATATCCATACCCTGTTGTTTCAGATGAAACGTCAATCGGATGATCTGAATACCAGTGGCGGTGTTCGGAATCTGACGTTTGTCTATCCGTTTTATCTCGATCAACAACCGGTCTATTTGGTGGCTGATTGGATAGGGAGCGGGAAGCCTGTCGATCAGGGAAATCCGTTGATGAGCTTTTGTTCCGCCATTTTGTCTTTCTGGCTTGTGTTCCACTTGTTGACCAAGGGGAAACTGCGGCAAATTGCCGCCATGTCCCGCGGTGTCCGGGAGATTGCCCAAGGCAGGTGGGAAACGCGCGTGCCGGAAACAGGCGATGATGAATTGGGGATTTTGGGGCGACATATCAACGAAATGGCACGAAAGCTGAAGGAAAGCCGGGAGAAGGAAAAACGCCTGGACGCACAGCGCAACGAGTTGATCACCAGCATATCCCATGATCTGAGAACGCCGTTGACCTCCATCATCGGATACCTTCTCTGGATGAGGGATCACCCCGACATGTCCGAAGCGGAGGTTCGCCGTTATGCGGGTATCGGGCTTTCCAAAGCCCAAAGCATGAAACGGTTGATCGAGGATTTGTTCGACTATGCCAAGTGGACGCATCATCAAGCACCGATCCGGAAAACCCGTCTGTTTTTCAACCGATTGATCGAACAGCTGGCGGAAGAGACGATTCCACTCGCCGAACGGGAGCAAATGAGCATCCGGCTTGATCTGTGCGAAGACCCGTTGGAACTGGATGGCGATCCCGACCTTTTGGTGCGGATGTTGGAAAATGTCTTTCACAATGCGCTCCACCACGGCAGTCGGCCGGGCGAGATCGTGGTGTCCACGGCCAGGGAAGGGGACACGGCCGTGCTGAAGGTGACAAATATGGCTGATCCCTTGCCGAAAGAGAGACTGAGCCGATTGTTTGACCTGTTTGTCACCGGGGAGCAATCCCGATTACGCGGGTCGGGTGTCGGGTTGGCCATCGTCAGGATGATTGCGGAAATGCACGGGGGAAACGTGACGGCCACCCAGGATCGAGGGATGCTGATGATCCGGTTTCGACTGCCGCTCTTGCATCAATGAACATACCAGTCCGGGCTTCGGGTGGGAGGGAAAAGCTGGTATCGGCGAAACGAACGGGGGAGCAAAAGTGAATGAATTGTGAACGCGAAACCAAGCAAATGCTAGTTTTTGAAAGATATTTGAGTGTTAACGGGGTTTGCATTCAAGTTGCGGGCGCGTTACACTTTTTAAAAGGAAGCCGCCATCGAGGGAGGAAACAACAAATATGCGTCTGCGCTCTTTTCAATTATCCGATGTACACGATGTGTCAGAAATTTGGAAACTAAACGCATCCGCAAAGCCGGAGGCGGAAACGCTTCAGGTTCTCTCACAACAGTTGGCTCGTGACCGCGATTTGGTGCTGGTGGCGGAAGTGGATAACCGGGTGGTGGGGGCGATCGTTGGCGTGCAGGATGGAACCAGTGGCTTTTTCTACTGTTTGGCCGTTCATCCTTCTTATCAACGCCGGGGAATCGGTCGCAGTCTCATCCGTGCCTTGGAAGAGCGGTTACGCAAAAAAGGGGTCAAACGGTTGTGGATCACAGTGGATCCCGGTACGGAAAAATTGCTTCCGTTCTATCAGCATCTGGGTTACAGCAACACGTGTTCCAGTATGCTGGAAAAGGATTTGTTCGAGGAATGCATCGAATGGCGAAAACAAGCTTAATCGGGCTTAATTGAACTTTATCCTTACGTTTTTAACCCGATGGGTCTGTCCGGAAATTCGGACGGACTTTTTTGTTTTCCGCAAATTTTTTTGATTTGGAGCAGGACACGAGACCAAAAATAGCCAATTCTTAATATGGGAGGTGGAAATATGGGGAAAGGGCAAAAAGCCTGGTTTGAACAAGCGGCACATTCGCTGGATCCGGTATTGATTCATGAATTGAGACGCCTCCGGGAACATGACGACGACAAAGCGACAGTTCCGGTGATTATCCGGTTGAAGAAGGATCTGGAAGACGAGAAAAAAGAGCATGTGTTTCAGCTGTGCCAAGAAGGGGAGTGCAACGCCGTACACGGAGAATTGGAGCTGGTGCGCGGGTTGTACGGCAACCTTCATCCCGAGACGATCCGGCAGCTGGTGGAGCATGAAGCGGTGGACCGTATCTTCCATGACCGGGAAGTGCGGGCGTTTTTGGACGTAGCCACCCGGTCGATCGGTTCCCGCGATGTACAGGCAAAACTGGAATACACGGGTAAAGGCGTCACCATCGCCATCGTGGACACCGGCATCTATCCGCATGCGGATTTGACCCGTCCCAAAAACCGCATCCTGAAGTTTGTCGACTTGGTAAACGGAAAAAGCGAGCCGTATGACGACCAAGGGCACGGTACCCACTGTGCGGGAGATGCGGCCGGCAACGGTTACCAGTCGGAAGGGCTGTATGCGAGTCCCGCACCGGATGCCAACCTGGTCGGCATCAAGGTATTGGATGAAAACGGCAGCGGTCAAATGTCCACGGTGATCCGCGGGATTGAGTGGTGCGTGAAAAACAAGCAAAAGTACAACATTCGTGTGATTTCGCTTTCCCTGGGCGCGCCGGCGTTTGAATCGTACCGGGACGACCCGGTGGCTCAAGCAGTGGAAAAAGCTTGGCACAACGGTATTGTCGTGTGCGCGGCTGCCGGCAACGAGGGACCGTACCCGATGACGATCAGCACGCCCGGCCTGGACCCGGTGATCATCACAGTGGGGGCTGCGGACGACCATAACACCGTCACCCGCGGGGATGATGAAAAAGCCTCCTACTCCAGCCGCGGTCCTACCATCGATATGCTGGTCAAACCGGATGTGTATGCGCCTGGCACAGATATCGTCTCTCTGTCCGCACCGGGTTCACAGTTGGAGAAACAATTGCCGGAAAACCGCGTGGGAGAGCATTACATCCGCCTGTCCGGGACTTCGATGGCCACGCCGATTTGCGCCGGCGTTGTGGCACAGTTGCTGGAGGCCAATCCGTATCTCAGTCCCAACGATGTCAAGAGTATCCTGATGTCCACCTCTCAGGAAATGTCCGGCGATCAAGCCGGCTACCTTGATGTACGTAAGGCGGTGGCGTTGGCCAAGAAGTATCTGGCATTCCAAAAGCCGACGGTCTCCCGGATGTGAGTTTGGGAAAACAAGACGGCCCATTGACGGATACCTTGACATGAAAAGCCGTCTCCGATCGTGCCGAATCATCAGGAGACGACCTTTATCGCACGGGACTTGATCATCAGACCCTCCCTCTGCCTGCGGGCAGAGGGTTTTTTTTATGATTTGACAATGGTTGTGAACGCGTCGCCCAGTTCTTTCGACCGCTCTTTGGCGCGGAAAATGGCCGATTGAACCGCCTTCTCGAATTGATACTGGCGGAGTGTTTCCAACCCGGCAAGGGTTGTGCCACCTGGAGAGGTGACTTTGCGTCGCAGTTCCGCCGGTTCCTCTTCGGTTTCGATCAGCATGTGAGCGGCTCCCAACAATGTCTGCAGCGTGAGCTGCCGTGCAATATCGGCCTTGAGACCGGCTTCGACACCCGCTTGCTGCATCGCCTCCACCATATAGTAAATATAAGCGGGACCGCTTCCGGACAGGCCCGTAACCGTGTCCATGGCTTCTTCCGGCACCTCCACGACGATGCCGATCGCCTGAAACAGACGATGTGCCGATTCCATGTGTTCATGCGTGGCCCATCTTCCTCGGCAGATGGCTGTTGCCGACAGTCCGATCGTACAGGAGGTGTTGGGCATGGAGCGGATCACTGCGGTGCCTTCCTTCAGATGGCGCTCGATGAATGCGGTGGAAATGCCGGCTGCCACGGAGATCACCAATTGATCGGGGCGGATCATGGGGCCCCATTGTGTGAGGGCGTCGGGAATGTCTTTCGGTTTGGCGGCAAGTATGACGATATCCGATTGGACAACGGCGTCCCCTTTGTTTTCGGGGATCTGGACACCATACTCCCGGTTCAGGTATGCTAATCGCGCGCGGTTTTGCCGATTGATGACCATGATCTGCCCGGCTTCGGCCATGCCCTTTTTCAGCAGCCCGGCAATCATGGCCTCTGCCATCGATCCCGCTCCGATAAAACAGTATCGAATTTGGCGTTCCATCATGATACCCTCCTTTTTTCAGCCGAAAAATAAAAAACCCCTTCCGTCCAAGGACGAAAGAGGATTTCTTTCGCGGTACCACCTTGATTGGCGCCCCGGTGGCGCCCACCTCTGCCGCGGTCTGAAACCGCGCAACCTTGATAACGGAGTGTGCTCCGGTTCCGGTTTGTCACCGTCCGCTACGGGGGTGGGTTCAGGTCGGCATCCCGGCAGAACCTTTCAGCCTGTGGATTCCGCTCTCTGAGACGGTAGCGCGGCCTTACTGGCCCCCGTCATCGCGTTTGAGAAAATGCGATCCGTTGTTGTTCCATATATTATGAACGGGAATGAAGGATCATGTCAAGGGGAATAAATGATTTAAAAATGGAATATCTGGACGGTTTTCAAAGATTTTGTGTTTTCTTGTTTTACTATTCGTCCAATTTGGCAATAAAGAGAAATGGATAGAGAGGGATCGCCGGATGAACAAGGGTGACATCGTACGCATCGAAAGTTGGAAACATGACGGTAGCCTGCATCGTGTGTGGAAACAGTCTGTGGTACTATTCCCCGGTGAACCGCTCATTCTCGCAAACCATGATGTCGAAGTCGTCGAGTCTGACGGGCAGAAGTGGGTTTCTCCGGGTTTGGCGATTTGCCAGTTTCATAGAAATGAGTGGTTTCATACGATACTACTGTTTGATGAACAGGAGAAGCCCTGCCGATACTATACCAATATTGCATCTCCCTGTCGGATCGAAAACGGTGTGATCACCTACATCGATTACGATTTGGACATGATCGCCGATATCAATCTTCGCTATCGGTGGGTGGATCAGGATGAGTTTGAAGCCAATCGGCGGAAAATGGATTATCCGAAGGAGGTTGTCCGCGAGGTAGAGCGGGCGGTCAAACGTTTGGAAGAACGGGTCAGGCGTCGGGAAGCGCCGTTCAGTCCTTCATTTGTGAGAAAGTGGTATCATCAATATCTTCTTTTCAAAAAAATACGATTGATGGAGTGAAGTGAAACCAAATGAAGTGGCGCAGTACCCGTTGGCTCCGTTGGATCCGCATGATGGTGATGGCCGTTTTGGTGGCACTGGCCGTCAATCAATTCGGCGTCGCGCTATCCGTCGTCAACGGAACATCGATGCAGCCGACGCTGGAAAACGGTGACCGATTGCTTGTCAACAAATTTTCCTTTTTGTTTGAGAAGCCGAAAGTGGGGGATGTGATCACCTTCGAAGACCCGTCGCAAGAAGGACGGTATCTGGTGAAACGGGTGATTGGCACACCCGGTGACCGGATCGAGATCAAAAATGGCGCGGTCTATCGAAACGGGGAACGGATCAATGAACCTTATGCGAAATGTCCGGTGGAAGACGGAGATTTCGGACCAGTGACGGTCAAACAGGGAACCGTGTTTGTCATGGGAGACAATCGACAGCGATTTGCCAGCAGAGACAGTCGCTACGAGAGTGTCGGTCTGGTACCGTACCATTTGATCGACGGAAAAGTGGAGTTGATCTTGTATCGACCCTCATTGGAAGCTTTCTTGTAACGAAAGGGAAACATAGGAAGGGGAATCAATTTGCAATAATAGAAAAAGTCAAAAAGAGTTCACAAATTGATATACCGAAATTCGTCAAATGGCTCATAATAGTGTAGGTGCGACCTCTCCGTTTCGGAAGTATACCAAAAAACAAAAGAGGGTTCGAGAGGGGATTGTTCCCGATATCCCTGGAAAAATAAGGGACTCTTGAAGACTTTAAGAAAATAAAAAGGAAAAAGAAAATCAAAGGAGGAACTGTTCAATGGATCTGTTGAACAAAACCCGGCGCATTTCGCGCATCCTGCAAAAAAATGTCGGTCATCACCTGGTCGATTTCGATGATGTGGCTCAAGCATTGTGTGACGTGATTCAAGCCAACATCTACGTGGTCAACCCGGACGGCAAACTGTTGGGAGTGGCCATCGACCATGAAATTGAAAACGAACGGATGCAGCAATACCTGCGGGAACGGCAGTTTCCGGCCGAGTATGCCCGTTTGTTGATGGAAGTGGAAAAAACGACAGCCAACATCAGTGTGGAAAGTCCGTACACGGCTTATCCGACGGAGATGAAAGACATGTTCCGCACCGGATATACGACATTGGTACCGATCGTCGGCGGTGGTGATCATTTGGGGACGCTGGTCCTGTCCCGCCTGAACCAAGAGTTCGTCGATGACGACCTGATTTTGGCCGAGTACGGAGCGACCGTTGTCGGAATGGAAATTCTGCGCGAGCGTGCCGGCCAGATCGAAGAAGAGGCCCGCAGTCGTGCGGTGGTGCAATTGGCGATCAATTCGTTGTCTTTCAGCGAATTGGAAGCAGCCGAGCACATTTTCAAAGAACTGGACGGCAACGAAGGATTGCTGGTGGCCAGTAAGATTGCCGATCGCGTCGGCATTACCCGTTCGGTAATCGTCAACGCGCTTCGCAAGTTGGAAAGTGCCGGTGTGGTAGAGTCGCGTTCGTTGGGGATGAAAGGAACCTATATCAAGATTCTCAACCCGAAACTCTTGCCGGCGTTGGAGAAAGCCCGCCATTGAGGTACATGGGATCAAACGGCTCTGAATGGGGATAGCCCCCAGACAGAGCCGTTTTTCTTTCTCAAACTTCCCCCGTCATCGAATCGTGAGGGAAGGGGAGGCATATATTGTCGGGAGGGGATGATCCCGATACACGTGAGATGGCAAAAGCGTGATTGGCGTTGGTTGATGCTGTTGGGATGCAGCCATGATGATCGGTGTGTCGGTCTATGGGAAGATACCCATTCTGTTCTCGTCCATAATCGGACAACCGGAGGAAACGGGGATGAAGCGGATCGAATGGACAGAAATCGACGGGATCATGCAACAAGCTGTGAAAAAAGGCGTGATTCCCGGAGGTGTCGTACTGGTGGCCCGAGACGGCAGGATCGTCAAATTACGGGCATACGGTTGGTCCGCGCGGTATCGGGATGCCCGAAAAACCCCCTTGCCACAAGCGGTTCCAGCCACGACGAATACCCTGTATGATGTGGCTTCGTTGACCAAATTGTTCACGGCAACAGCAGTGATGCGTCTGATTGAACATGGACGGCTCTCGTTGGATGCACCTCTGGGGCGTTATCTTTCCGATTTTGCCGGTGAAGGAAAAGAATCCATCACAGTCCGTCATCTGCTCTCCCATACAAGCGGATTGCCGGCCAATTTGCCGCTATACCAGACTCCCGGACCGCCGGAAAAGCGGATTAGGTTGGCGATGGGGGCAAAACCCGTGGCAACTCCCGGAACCCGATACATATACAGTGATATCGGCTATATGGTGTTGGGCGAATTGGTTCATCGTGTTTCGGGAAAGTCTCTGGACCAATATATGCAAGAGCAGATCCTGCAACCACTCTCCATGTCTTCCACCGCATTTCGGCCGCCGGACGCATGGAAAGCGAAGATTGCGCCGACCGAGGAGCAAACCGTTCCTTTGCGCGGTCTCGTCTGGGGGGAGGTACACGATGAAAACGCCTGGGCGTTGGGAGGAGTGGCCGGGCATGCAGGATTGTTTTCCACGGCAGGTGATCTCGCCCGGTTCGGTCAGATGTTTTTAAACGAAGGATCATGGGACGGAGTGCGGGTGCTTCGTCCATCATCCGTCCGGGAAATGTTTCGGTTGCAAACACCTGCTCTTTCCCATGTGGAGCGCGGTCTCGGATGGGAACTCCATCAGCCGCGGGACAGGGGAGAACATGCTGAGGGGAAACGGGCGGGCCATACCGGTTTTACGGGAACGTCCATTGTCTTGGATCGTGAGGAGGGTTGGATGCTCATTGTATTGACCAATCGGGTTCATCCCACACGAGAAGGACCGTCCATCGCCATGGTACGCAAACGGTTGGCTGATGCGGTGGAAAAAGACCGTTGAACAGTGAGGAAGGACAAGGGGACAGCACTTTCGCCTCTCGCCAGTCCTGCATCTTTTTGGTATAATTCATTTGACAACTTGCGACACCTGACGATCCTAGATGTCAGCGTGCGGACATATTGGCTATCCTATCGTTCAGGAGAGGATTGCATGGGCAGTATTCGGAGGTATCTCCGTTTTGTACGGCCCTATCGGAAGCACATTGTGTGGACGATGGTGGTCGGCATATGCAAATTCGGAATCCCCTTGTTGCTGCCATTGGTCCTGAAATATGCCGTGGACGACATTTTGTTGGTCCAGCTGCCCGCAGAAGAGAAAGTCAGACGGTTACTCTGGCTGTTGGCGGGGACTTTTTTCGTTTTTACTTTCATTCGTTATCCGATTGAATATTACCGGCAATATTTCGCCCAATGGACGGCGAGCAAGGTATTGTATGACATACGCAACCGTTTGTTTGATCACCTGCAAAAGCTGTCATTGCGGTTTTATCATAATCAGAAAGTGGGACAGATTATTTCCCGGGTAATCCACGATGTCGAACAGACAAAAGAGTTTGTCGTGACCGGGATGATGAATGTTTGGTTGGATTTGTTCACCATTTCGTTTGCCGCGGCAGCGATGGCGTGGATGGATCCGTTGATGACAGTGATCGCTTTATCCGTGTTTCCCTTGTACGGCGTGGCGGTCAAATATTTTTACCAACGCCTGCGCCAACGAACCAAAGAGCGTTCCCAGGCGCTCGCCGAGCTGCAAGGACATTTGCACGAGCGCATTCAGGGTATTTCCGTCATCCGTGCCTTTCACTTGGAAGCGCATGAACAGGGACAGTTTTTGCGGCGTAACGGGTATTTTCTCGACAGAGCCTTGGCCCATACCCGTTGGAATGCCCAAACATTTGCAGTCATCAACACCATCACCGATTTGGCCCCCATTTTGGTCATCGGATTTTCCAGCTACTACGTGATCCATGGTCATATGAGCATCGGGGAAATGACCGCATTTTACGGATACGTGGGATTGATCTACTCCCCGATCCGCCGACTGGTCAACGCATCCACCACTTTGACCCAGGCTTTGGCATCAATGGATCGTGTGTTCGAGCTGATGGACGAACCCTATGAGATTACGGACCGTCCTGGCGCTGTCCCCCTTTCACAAGCGGAAGGAAGCATCCGTTTTGAAAACGTGACATTTCGTTATCATGAACACGGTGATCCGGTGTTGACCGCTGTTGATTTGACCATTGAACCGGGGCAGACCGTCGCCTTGGTCGGTCCCAGCGGAGGGGGTAAATCGACTGTCGTATCGTTGATTCCCCGTTTTTATGATGTTCAAACGGGGAGCGTAAAGGTGGACGGCAGGGATGTACGCGATTGGACACTGGCCAGTTTGCGCAGTCACATCGGAATGGTGTTGCAGGATAACATTCTGTTCAGTGGAAGTGTGTTGGAAAATATCCGCATGGGACGACCGACGGCTTCGTTCGAAGAGGTGGTGGCCGCCGCGAAAGCGGCCAACGCACATGCTTTCATCATGGAACTGAAAGACGGATATGATACGGAAATCGGGGAACGGGGGGTCAAACTGTCTGGTGGACAAAAACAACGCATTGCCTTGGCACGAGTATTTTTGAAAGACCCCACCATACTGATTTTGGATGAAGCGACATCCGCATTGGATTTGCAATCCGAACGCCTGATTCAGGAATCACTGGATCGGTTGGCAAAAGATCGTACCACCATCATTGTGGCGCATCGTCTCTCCACCATCACCCACGCCGATCGGATCTACTACATTGAGGAAGGACGGGTGAAGGAATCGGGCACGCACGAGGAGTTGATGGCCCTCGGCGGGAAATATGCAAGATTGTTTGCCGTACAGCATTTGGAGCGCCACGGGGAAACGGTCAGTCATTGAAGAAACGAGTGCCCATCGTGAGACGGAGGGGAAAGTAGTGAGAAAGAGATTCCGGGTTCGATATGAATGGGATATCGTCTCCATCCGCAGTGAAATTCGGGAGATTGCGGGGCAGGCGGGGTTTGACGAGCTGGATCAGGCGCGGATCGTTCAGTCGGTTTCCGAGTTGGCCCGGAACGTGGTTCACTATGCGGAAAAGGGACTGATACTCGTCGAGACCGTGGAACGTGACGGGAAAGAAGGATTGCGCATTTTGGTGCAGGACTTGGGGCCCGGCATCACGGATGTGGAAGAAGTGTTGCGCAAGATGGATACCCCGACCGTCACCGAAAATTCCGGCTTGCAACAGGTGAGAAGTTTGATGGACGAATTTTCGATTCAATCAGTGGAGGGCAAAGGTACTTGTGTGGAAGTGATCAAATGGCGGAAGACGGCGCAAACGATCCAGGACAGCTGATTCATCGGCGCTGCATTTTCCACTTTCACTCCAAAAGGAGGACCGGAGTGTCTCGGTGGAGTTGTCAGCGCCGATTTTGTTTGGTTTCGATCAAAGCGCTTTTATGATGGATTTATCTATGTTTCCATATTATGAACCTTTTTGGGCTGGCCTTGACGCCTTTCTTTTTGATCAACTAAAATGGGAATGACATCCGAGACTTTGCCTTCTCGTTGCCAACTTATTCCTGTTGTTTTGTCATGATGGATCAACGGAAAATATCATGTAAAGCGTTTTCCCGCTGTGGCTTCGCGTCGAATGGCGACCCGGGTGGGGGCGGAAGCGGTTCGCCATCCTCCTTTTTTTTGCCCGGACGCATTCGTCCGACGCCGGATGTATAAGGGAGATTCACTGAAACGGATACTATAGGTAACTTTTCATTTACAGAGGTAAGCAACCGTGGGTTTTTGATACAGCACTGGCAAAAGGCCGGTCTTGATGAATTAAAGGAACCCGGTAGCGGGTCCGAGCCGGCACCGCAATGATGCTATCATCGCTGGCGAAGTCCGGCCAAATGAAAGGAGGTCTGCGCTGTGGAACGACCGTTGACACGAGAAACGTCCGTCGATCCCATCATGTCGACCGAACCGTTTATGACGACTCCGAGCAGAGCGACATGGCGAGATTATCTCAACATCACGAAGCCCGGTATCAATGTCTCCAATCTGTTGGCGACGTTTACCGGGTTTTGGTTGGCCGGACCTCGTTCGCTTGACCTTACTTTGCTGTTCTTCACGCTATTGGGAACGGCTTTGGTCATCGCCGGGGGATGCACACTGAACAACTTCATCGACCGGGATATCGACCCTTCGATGGCACGAACCCGTAACCGCCCGGTAGCTTCCGGAAAAATCGCTCCCGCTACCGCTTTGCGGATGGGCATCCTTTTGACCGTGGCCGGCATCTCGGTGTTGGCGCTGGGAGCCAATCCGTTGGCGGCGGTTCTGGGGATGATCGGCTTTTTTGTATATGTCATGGTTTATACTGTTTGGCTGAAACGGACGACGACGCTGAACACGGTGATCGGTGGCATTTCCGGTGCCGTACCGCCGATGATCGGTTGGACGGCAGTCACGGGCAATGTGGATCTTCCCGCTTGGATATTGTTCCTCATCCTGTTCATGTGGCAACCGCCGCATTTCCTGGCGTTGGCCATGCGAAAAGTGGAAGATTACCGAGCCGCGGGTGTCCCGATGCTGCCCGTCGTCCGTGGTTTTATGGAGACCAAACGGGCGATCATGGTGTACGTGGCAGCGATGATCCCGTCGTCCCTCTTCCTGTACCATACGGGGGTCGTCGGAAAGATCTACTTTTTCACTGCCATCGTTCTCGGGGTCATCTACTTGGTTTTGTCGATTGCCGGTTTCTTCACGAAAGACGATGATCGATGGGCGCGGCAGATGTTCTTGTACTCCTTGGTTTATTTGACGACCATCCTCTTGGTGATGATAGTGGATAAAGTTCCTCCCGTCGCCGGATAAAGGCGGCGGGAACGCATCCACTGCACAGCCAAGTTTACGCGATGAGAGAAAGCGAGGTTTGAAGGTGTTGAGACGACGGCAACATTTGTGGCGTTATCTGTTCGTGTTTGCGGCACTGGCGCTTCTAATGACCGGTTGCGGTGACCCGAGATTGAACTCCCTGGATCCTTCGGGACCGGCTGGGGAAATGCAATTATCGTTAATCAAGCTCAGTTTGGGGATCATGATCGGTGTTTTCACCGTCGTGACGATCATTTATGTCTACGTGCTGGTTCGCTACCGGCAGCGCCCGGGGCAAAACGACATTCCCAAACAGGTTGAAGGCAGCACTAAATTAGAAATTCTCTGGACGGTTATCCCGATCGCCTTGCTGGCGGTACTGGCGGTGCCGACCATATCGGCCACCTTCTCCTTGGCAAAAAAACCGCCGCAGGGACAATCCGTCGAGGTGAAAGTGATCGGGCACCAGTACTGGTGGGAGTTCGTCTATCCGCAATACGGTATCCGTACCTCTCAGGAGCTGCACATCCCGGTGGGGAAAAAGGTGCACTTCGAAATCACTTCCACCGATGTCATCCATTCGTTCTGGGTGCCCAACCTGGGCGGTAAAATGGACGCCATTCCCGGCAAGAAAAACAATATGTGGCTTCAGGCCGACAAGCCGGGACGTTATGTCGGGAAATGCGCAGAGCTCTGCGGTGCAAGTCACGCATTGATGGATTTTACCGTGATCGCACAAACGCAACAAGATTTTGATAAGTGGGTCAAAGCGCAACAAAATCCGCAATCCATGGCAACGAACAAAACACTGGAGCAAGGGAAACAACTGGTGGCACAAAACTGCATCGGCTGTCACGCCGTGCGTGGTGCGGGTTTCCGTTACGAGGGCAAAAAAGGACCGGATCTGACCGGTTTTGGTCAGCGTACGACGATTGCCGGTTTCCTCCCGCATGACGAGAAGCATTTGCAAGCATGGCTGAAAAATCCGCAAGCCTTCAAACCCGGGGCGCGGATGCCCAAGATCGGATATTTGGACGACCAAGAGATGAAGGCGCTCACTCAGTACTTAATGAGTTTGAAATAACAAACGAATGTCGGAAGCCCCTTTGCCGGAAGGGGAATGGAACCCAATGGACGGACGTTTGAAGGAGGGACACCATGGGAGCGTTTTTAAGCGTGCTGGTCTTCGCCATGTTCATCCTGGCCATCTTCACCGGCGGTTACAACGACCGCTTTCTTGAGCGGGTACGCAACCATTGGCTGTGGGACTGGCTGACCACTGTCGATCATAAAAAGATTGGGATCATGTATTTTCTATCCGGTTTTGTCTTCTTCCTGATCGGCGGCATTGAAGCCTTGCTGATTCGGATGCAGTTGATCGTTCCGAACAACGGGTTCATGGTGGGCGACACATTTAACCAACTGCTTACCATGCACGGAACGACAATGATCTTCTTGGCGGCCATGCCGATGATTTTCGGCTTAATGAACGTGATTGTCCCGTTGCAGATCGGCGCTCGTGACGTGGCGTTCCCGTTCATGAACGCATTGGGCTTCTGGCTATTCTTCGTTGGGGGATTGCTGCTCAACATCAGCTGGCTGTTCGGAGGAGCGCCGGATGCCGGTTGGACGTCATACGTCCAGTTGGCGTTGAATCAGTACAGCCCGGGACCCGGTATCGACTATTACGTGCTGGGGTTGCAGATCTCCGGGATCGGCAGTATGATGGGGGCCATCAACTTTTTGGTGACGATCGTAAACATGCGGGCGCCCGGGATGACGTTCCTGCGCATGCCGCTGTTTACCTGGACTACGTTCGTCACTTCGGCTCTCATTTTGTTCGCGTTCCCGCCTTTGACGGTGGGGTTGCTGCTGCTGATGTTCGACCGTCTCTTCGGATCGCATTTCTTCGATGCGACCGGCGGCGGTGATCCGTTGATCTGGCAGCACTTGTTCTGGATCTTCGGTCACCCGGAAGTGTACATCGTCATTTTGCCGGCATTCGGAATCATGTCTGAAGTGATCGCGACGTTCTCCAAAAAGCGTCTGTTTGGATACTCGTCGATGGTGTTCGCAACCGTACTGATCGGGTTCCTGGGCTTCATGGTGTGGGTCCACCACATGTTCACCGTGGGTCTGGGGCCGATGTCCAACGCCATATTCGGGATCGCGACGATGGCGATTGCGGTTCCGACGGGGATCAAGGTGTTCAACTGGCTGTTCACGATGTGGGGCGGGCGTATCCGGTTCACCACGCCGATGCTGTTTGCGGTCGGCTTCATCCCGACATTCGTCATCGGGGGGATGACGGGGGTCATGTTGGCGTCCCCGCCTGCTGACTTCCAGTACCAAGACTCTTACTTCGTCGTGGCCCACTTCCATTACGTGCTGATCGGGGGCACCGTCTTCGGACTGTTTGCAGGCGCGTATTACTGGTGGCCGAAAATGTTCGGCAAGAAGCTGAACGAAACGTTGGGACGCTGGCATTTCTGGCTGTTCCTGATCGGATTCCACATGACGTTCTTGGTACAACATTGGTTGGGACTGTGGGGGATGCCGCGCCGGGTGTTCACCTATCAACCGGGTTACGGTTTGGAATGGGGGAACCAGCTGAGCACGGCAGGCGCGCTTTTGATGGGTGTCTCCATTATCTTCTTCCTGGTGAATATCGCCGTTACCGCTCGTCGCGGTGAAGCGGCCGATGCCGATCCGTGGGATGGCCGGACGCTGGAATGGGCGATTCCGTCTCCACCACCGGAGTACAACTTTGCGCAGTTGCCCTTGGTGCGTGAATTGGATGCCCTGTGGTATGAGAAAATGAACGGCAAGAAAGGTGTGGAGCCGGCCGAGCCGCTCGGTTCGATTCACATGCCGTCTCCGTCCTATCTGCCGATATTGATGTCGATCGGCTTCTTCATCGCCGGTTTCGGTTTCGTCATGCGGGCGATCCCGGCAGCCGTGCTCGGCTTGATCATGGTCTTTATCACCATGTTCATGCGTTCGTTTGAGCATGATCCGGGCTACCACATCGAACCTGAGGAAATTGAGGCTACGGAGAAGGGGGCGAAAGCATGAGCGATCACAACCAACTGAGCATGGCTCCGGAAATGCCTCATCACACGGAAACCTCCACGTTGGAAGGAAAAAACAAGATCTTGGGTTTCTGGTTTTTCCTCGGGGCCGAAACCGTCTTGTTCGCTTGCTTGTTCGGTACGTACCTGGCTCTTCGTCACTCCACGATGAACAACGGTCCGACCTCGGAAGAGCTGTTCAGCCTTCCGATGGTCGCCATTGCGACACTCATCCTGTTAACCAGCAGCCTGACAAGTGTGCTCGGCATTTTGGGCATGCACCGCGAAAATCTCAAGTCGATGCTCTTCTGGTTCGGTGTGACGGTTCTGCTGGGCTTGGCTTTCTTGGGATTGGAGATTTACGAGTTCATCGAATACGTGCATGAAGGGCACACCTTCACCCGCAACGCTTTTGGTTCTTCGTTCTACACGTTGGTGGGTACGCACGGAAGTCACGTGCTGTTTGGCGTCATCTGGATCACAACCCTGATTTACCAGGGACGGAAAAAAGGCATTACCAAGGAAACGGCGCCGAAATTCTACGTCGCCAGCTTGTACTGGCACTTTATCGACGTGGTTTGGGTGTTCATCTTCACCGTCGTGTATCTGTTGGGGATGATTTCCTAAGAAAGGTGGGATGACCGATGCAAACGTCGACGCAAACGACAACCTCCCAACAGCCGGCAAAAAAACAAGAGAGTGTGGGCAAGCATCTCTTGTCTTTCGCAGTGATGATTGTTTTGACCGCGATTGCGTTCGCGGCGGTCGGTTTGAAAATCATCCCGACCCATCTGGTGGTTCCGGTATTGTTGGTGATGGCGGCGATTCAGGTGTTCCTCCAATTATTCACCTTCATGCACCTGGATCAGAAAGGAAGTTTGTTCCCGATCATCTTCATTTTTGCAGGGATCTTTGTCGCCGTCATATCTGCATTCGGGATCTTCATGCTGTTGTAATCAATCAAACCCATCTTTGAAAATCCGGCCCCTCGTGTAAGAAAGCGCAGTCTTTCGCGAGGGGCCTGGTTTATAAGAAGATGAAAGCGAGCATCGGGCGGCTTCAGCCACTCGCAAGTCCGACAGCGTTTTGGTACAATCAAGCCATGCAGCGAGAAAACGCTCAAAACTGCCATGCGATACTGATGATGAATCAAAACAGAACCGGACGGACGAAGCTTTCAAGGATGGATGTGGGGTTGCCACACCAAACCCCGATCAAGTGCGAAGCCCCACGCCGAACAAAGGGAGTCTCTCTGGGTGCTTCAACCATATGGAGCAAGTCACGGATGGGAATCCCTGAACCGGGAGATGATGGATGATGCACTCTCATATGCACCATGCCGCGCATGCCGGATCGCCGGTCGCGAGCTGGTTTCATTGGGAAGCGATTTTGATCGTACTGTTGTTGGGAATCGGTTATGCATGGTACACGGGACCGCGACAAAAACGCCTGGGTACAACGAGTCCGGTACCCATTCATCAGAAAGTGTGGTTTTACACAGGCTTGGTATTGATCTATGTCGCGCACGGCAGCCCGTTGGCCGATTGGGGACACATATCGTTCAGTGTGCACATGCTCCAGCAATCCATCATGTTTTTGATGATGCCGCCGGCCATTTTGCTGGGGATGCCGCCGGATGCGGCCAGAGCGATCGTCAAACGGATACCCAAGGGCTTGTTCGCGATTTTGACCCAACCGTTGAGTTCGATATTGCTGTTTAACCTGCTGTTTTCGTTGTATCATGTGCCTGTCATTTTCGACACCCTCATGAGTCAGTCATGGTACCATGTCATCAGCCATACACTGCTGATCTTGACCGCTTTCATGATGTGGTGGCCTGTGGTCTGTCCCGTACCTGAGTTGGACAAACTGAGCGAGCTGAAGAAAATCGCGTACATTTTTGCCAATGGCATCCTGCTCACACCGGCCTGTGCACTCATCATCTTTGCCCGTGAGCTGTTGTACGCGTCATACGGGCATGTACAGGTTTTCGGTTTCCTGCCGCCGATCGATGATCAGCAGTTTGGTGGCGTGATCATGAAGATCATTCAGGAAATCGTGTATGGAATGGCATTGGGGATTACCTTTTTCCGATGGGTGAAAAAAGAACGTGCCAAAAGCGATGAGCAAACGGATGCGGTCGCCGTTCGCATGCGCACAGCGGAAGGCGACGGGCATGCGTGATCAGGGCGGTTTCAACCAGCCTCGTTTCGACAAGGCAGGCGATCGACAACCTGTCATTAAAGCGAAAGACGTCTCTCAATCGGAGTGACGTTTGCATGGCTGGTTTGGCGTCCCAAGAGAAGAAGAGCTTTTTTCGATGAGTGACCTGCGAGCGGTGCAATTGCAAGCGCAAAGAGAACCGCCATTCAACAAAACGGATTCTGCCGGATTCGCCCTAGGGCGTGTCTGGCAATTCCGTAAGGGGACCAGGTTGTCCAAGGTGAGCGACGACCCCGGCCGAGCATCGATTCGGGGAAACGCAGGAAACCCCATCACGGGCGATTTCCTCTACACGAAGCATATGGAGCCTCTTTCCCGAGTTCCCCGTTCGTTTGCAGGGGCAGTTGGAGAGCGCAAACGGAAATACGATGCGGACGATATGGATCAACCCTGTCAAGGTTGCGCAGTGGGGACGGGAAACGGATTGCTCATGGAATTTTGTCCCCAGTCGTAACATGATGGACCAAGCGGAACCTTTTTCGATCGGGGTTGCAATGTTGATAAGGGGTGGAATGCAGGTGTCGATTTCGATGTTACTTGCAACCGTCAGCACATCATGCACGGTCACCAGCGCCATTTGCATGGCTGCGGGATGGGTGGCCATCAAAAAAAAGAAAGTGGACGTGCACAAACGGTTGATGTGGCTGTCCGTTTTTTTCGCATTTTTGTTTTTCGTCCTGTATATGTCACGGACGGTGTTGATCGGCAATACCGCTTTTGGCGGCCCGGAAAGTCTGAAAACCGCCTACAACGTGTTTTTGGCGGTCCATATCTTGTTGACCGTCCTTTCGCCGGTTCTGGTGATCACTACCATGACATTCGCTTATCGGAAACGATTTGACCGCCATAAGCGTCTCGGTCGCCGCGCCGCAGTGATCTGGTTTGTCACTGCGATCACGGGAGTGATGGTTTACCTGCTGTTGTTTGTCATCTTCCCGCCGGGTCCGACCACCAATCATTTTCAGTAACTTCAAAGCTCAAGAAGCCGATTCCTGCCAACCATATGGTGGAGGAATCGGTTTTTGTTAGCAGTCACATCTGTTTGTGTGCAATATCGGATGTGGACCACGAAATCGCGCATCAAATGCATTTGGAGTAAAAAATGTGGTAACCATAGGTCAGGTAGTTGATTGTTTTGGGGAGGACCCTCCTCAAAATGGGTGACCCTTCCGTTGTAAATTTTCAAAAAACTTTGTTCGGAAGATATCTCAGGGCTTGTTTCAAGCGGCGGACCTCTTCATCAATCTTTTTTTCATCTAGATTGCCATAACCCAAAATTACTTTGTTACGGTGTAATCCTTTTTGTATCGAATGGAGTTCTACCGGATAGATTTTGACTTTGTGTTGATGGATACGAAGGAGAGTATTTTCATGAAACGCTACATTTTTAAACTCTGCGATTAAGTGAAGACCCGTAGAATCACCGGTTATGGATACTTGGTCTCCGAATGCTTCTTTGAGGCAAGATTTCAGACATTGTCTTCGGCTCATGTACAACTTCCGCATCTTGCGAATGTGGCGGTCCAAGCTCCCGTTATGGATAAACCTCGCGAGGGTGATCTGTTCCAATGATGGAGTGTGCAGGTCATAAAACCATTTCAGCTCTCGGCACCGTTGAACCAGGGTTCTCTCGCAGCCCGACAGAATTTTGGTACAATCACAAGTCGAGAAGTGCGAAAACACTTAAAACTACGATGCGAGCAGAGACTCGTTAAACCTAAAATCACCGAGACTTGGACGAAGCCATCGTGTATGGATGTGGGTAGCCACGCCAGATGAAGCGAGAAGGCCTCTGGTGCTTTAGCCGAGCGGAGCAAGTCACCATCATTTTCCCATAAAAATTGGTATACATATTCCCTGAAATAGGTGCAAATCAGCAAAAAAACAGAGTCCGTGACGGAAAAGGGGAGAGCGACTGAACGCTCTCCCCTTTCTGCAGTGGCAAATCAGAATAAGAGGTGATATATCGCCTTATTCCGTCGAAATGGACGGATCGGCTTGCACTTTGTGAGGAATGACTTGCATGAACGATACACGCGGGTTTTCCGCGAGTTGAGCCACTTTCTCGGCTTCGGCTTGCTGACCGGAACGTTCCAGCTCCTCCCGGTAATAGCCCAACAGCTCCCGGATGTCTCGTTCTCCCTGATCATCCAACGGTTGCAGGGAGACTTTGGCACCCTTGGCGATCCGGCGTTGAAGGGCCTGTTGATCCAATCCGAGTTCCGGAATCAGTCGCAGGTAAACCCGTCCGCCTGTCATGCCGGCACAGATCCACGGTCCGGGATCGCCCATCACGACGGCCCTTCCGTTGGTCATATATTCAAAGGCAAAACCTTTGATATTGGCACGTGCACCGATCATGCCCAAATCGTCGCGGATCGGTCCGCTCGGCTCACCGCCGATGATGACATCGGCGCCGGAGAGGCGGATTCCCGCACGTGAGTCGGCGTTACCCTGCACGATGAACAACCCTTTTTGTGCACCGTAGCAGAAGCTTTTTCCAACCGATCCGTTAATCATCACGCCGTTGGCACCCGGCGATTTCAGAATGCTCACCCGTCCGCCGAACGCCGTTTTGCCCACTCCATCCTGTGCACCGCCATGGACCACCATGCGGACGCCTTCCGCGTTGAATGCCGCCAAGCCGTTGCCCGGAATCGAGCCGTGTTTGAACGTGAGCGACACTTCCGGCAAACGCATGTAGCTGCCGTCCAAACGGTTGCGGACGCGGGCGCCGGAGATCCGGCTTCCCATGACGCGATCCGTGCTGTTGACGTCTGCATACGACTCGGATACCGGACGATCGAACGTGATCCTGTCCGCCAAGACAGCTTCGGCTTCTGCCCCAACCGCCACTTTGAGATCGTCGGATTGCGACGTGACGGCGATTTCGCTTGCCGCAGACTGTCTCCAATCGATCGCGATCGGACGCAACAGGTCGGACAGGTCCACACGCTCCAATTCACGTACTTGTTTCAACAAGTCGGAGCGGCCGACCAGGTCTTGCGTGCGCGTAAATCCGAGTTGTGCCGTCAACCTGCGGATTTCTTCGCCGAATGCGGAAAACAGGCGTACCAGTGAATCGACGGCATCTTCGTATACGCGGGGAACGAAACGACGCAAACCTTTTTCTTCCGCTTCCTCCATCGATTCAATCTGCGTGGCGATCCCCACGTGGCACGTATCCAAGTGACAACCGCGACAGGTGGTACATCCGATGGCCAGCATGGCCAAGGTACCGAACCCGATCCGGTTGGCTCCGAGCAGCATCATTTTGATAACGTCCAAACCGCTCTTCAGTCCACCGTCGGCCCACAGTTCCACCTGATCACGGATACCGGCTTCCACCAATGCATTGTGGGCCGCTTTGACACCGATCTCCGCGGGCAGTCCCACATGCTGCAGGGCGTGTACCCGTGCGGCGCCGGTACCGCCGTCAAATCCGCTCAAGGTGATGATATCCGCCCCTGCTTTGGCGATCCCGACGGTGATTGTGCCGATGTTGGGAACGATGGGCACTTTGACGATGACTTTGGCGAATTTGTTGGCCGTTTTCAGCTCCGTGATGATTTGTGCCAAATCCTCGATCGAATAAATGTCATGATTGTTCGACGGCGAGATCAGGTCGACTCCGGGCGAAGCATTCCGCGCCGCGGCCACTTTTTCGGAAACCTTGACCCCAGGCAGGTGTCCGCCTTCACCCGGCTTGGCGCCTTGACCGATTTTGATCTCCAGAAGCAGGGCGGAGTTGACCAGCTCCACGTTGACACCGAACCGGCCGGATGCGATCTGGTGTCCGCGCGTACGCGGATATTTGCCCAGCATGTCTTTGATTTCTCCGCCTTCACCGTTGAGGCTGACCATGTTCAGCCGTTCTGCCGCTTCCGCATATGCGCGGAAGGCGGTTTCGTGCTGAGAACCGAACGACATGGACGAAATGACAAGCGGCAGGTCGTGATCCCCCACGCTGATGTCCACTTCATCCGGGGAGACCGGCGTTGCCCGATCCAAGTCCAGATCGGCCACATGGCGCAAGCTGATCGGGTTTTGCTTTTCCAGATCCTCCAATTTTTCCGCAAATTCGCGATACGAGATGGCACCGGAGGCCACTTGACCGATCGACTTCCATACCCGCGGCCAGAGATGGAATGTTTTGGCCGGTTTCGCCTTGTTGGAGGCATAATCCTCGTAACGCGCCTCCGCATCTTTTTCCAGGTCGCTCCAAGACGTGCCGGCCTGCTCCGAACCGCAGTAGTTGACGATATTGAGCACATCGGCGATTTCCGGATGCAGACCGATCGACGAGAATAACCGTGCATAACCGCGCAATTCGTGAATTCCGATCGTGGAGATGATTTTCTCCAAACCTTTGTTGATCGCCTCAAACAGGTTGGCAGCGGACTTGTTCTCTTTTCCGATGATGGTGGCGAACATCAGGTACGGGTTGACCGCATCCGCTCCCAAACCGACGGCGATGGCGATATCGTGCAACGAGCGCAGGGCGGCCGAACGGAGCACAATGCTGCATTCGCGGCGCCAGTTTTGGCCATCTTTTGGCCACGGAGCGGCTTTGAGTGCCTGGTCCACTTTGGAGACGGCCAAGTGCGGATCCAAGAACAACCGATCTTCCTGATGGCAGCCCGCATCGTCCAAAATCAACAGGCTTTTGCCGCTCTGTACGGCTTTGAGTGCCTGTTCAGCGAGCTGTTCCAACCGCTCCTTGACTGAGCTTCCGCGCGGATAGGAAAGCGAAAGACGCTCCGTCAACCCTTTGTCTTCAAATAATTGCATCAGCGATTCATAGGACAGCGTGCCTTGTGACGATTGCAGCTCCACCCCGTCGTTTCCTTCCACCAGAACCGGGGAAGGCAATTCGACGCGCAGGGAGGTGGTGGTCTCCTTCTTGTTCAGGAGCGGACGGCGTCCCAACACCACCCGGGTGGAGAAATGCTCCATCTCCCGTTCGCGGTCGATCGCCGGGTTGGTGACGACAGCGACGCTTTCTTTGATGTAGTCGGGAATGTTTTGCCGGGATTTGGACAATGCGGCCAAAGGACCGTCATGCCCGAGTGAGCGAATCGGGTCGCTGCCGGTATCCGCCATTTGCTCCACCAGTTGAATCTGCTCCCGATCCCATCCGAATGCGGCGTAGGCTTGGTCCGTCGCAGGCTGCGTTTCTTGCGGCGTTGCAGTGGTTTGGGGCAACCGGGAAAGATATTGACGGTATTCTTGGAAATCGGTGCGCTGTTTGGCGCGTTCCAGCACGATCTGTTGCAGTTCGTGGTTCGGGATGAATGACACGGTCGGTGCCAGCCGCACACCAACGGTTTCACCCGGCGCGAGCGGTTTGGGTTCGCTCACCATCCGATCGACGGGAATGATGCCTTGCTCGGATGAGAAATAGTAACATCGTTCGCTTTCCAACATCCACAGCGGACGGAGTCCGAGCGCGTCGACACGGAAGGCGCATTCATCGCCGTAACGGGAAACGATCCCCGCCGGGCCTTGGGCGAACGGTCCCCATGCTTGACGGTAGTAGGTATAGAGATCCTGCAACTCAGCCGGCAATTGATGGATCTCATTGATAATCGGGGGAAACACCATTTCAATCGCTTCCAGCAAAGAAAATTCATAGCGATGAATCAGTGTTTCCATCACCCGGTTGAGATCTTGCGAATCGCTTCCTCCTTCAGCGAGCGGAACGCCGATCATGTGCGCTTCGTCGCCCAGTTTCCGCACTGTGTTGATCTCACCGTTGTGTCCGAGCAACGAGAACGGCTGAACACGGAAAAAGTTGGATAATGTGTTGGTGGAATAACGGTTGTGCCCGATCGTGGCCACCGTTTGAAATTCCGCTTTGCCGAGGTCGTGGAAATACTTGGGCAACAGGTTGGCCGCTCCCATTACTTTGTATACAACGGTGCGATTGCTGAACGAAGCGACTTGAAGAGGGAAATCCCGTTCCAACTGGATGACCAGGTCAAACAGACGGGCCGGCAACCGCTCTGCTGATTCCGCACGCAAGGCGATCTGCCAGAAATGCGGCTCGTCGGCACGACCGTTTTTTCCCAGTACATGGCTGTTGACGGCATCGATCGCCTCCACGAGGATGCGTAACCCATTTTCTTGCAGGATCTTGCGGATACGATCCTGCAGGGAAGAGAGTGTCATGTCGCCACGTTTGGGCACGAACAGGTGGGCGACGGCAAACGTCTCTTCATATGCCCATTCCGATGGATAACCGGCTTGGGTCAGTTTTTGGGCCCATAATGCCCGAGGAATGTCGGTCAATATACCGCAACCGTCCCCTTCACCGTTGATAAAACCGGAACGGTGTTCCATTTTGATCAGCGCATCAATGGTGTCCAACAAGTTGGCACGCGTCGGTTTGCCGTTTTTTTCGATGATGGCGACAATTCCGCAACTATCGTGCTCTTCCGACAGCAAATTTTGAAATCGACCGATGTCAGCGTTGACTTTTCTCATTGGATCCGGTCAGCGTTGACCTGTTCACCTCCATTGGAAGAATGATCCCTTCCGCGATCGACTCTCCTTTCCGCAATTGACAGATTTATCTGAAAACCCATGATGGGCCATAAAGGTATGTTGGTCATGCATGGAGGAAACGAGCGATATGACTGCAGGAGGAGTATCCGGAAGGTTGTTATGAAACGGCAAGTATAGAATAACATGAATCCCGATGGGAAACAAGAGGCTTTGATGATTTTTATTCAAAAAAGGGTGTTTTTATACGTTGGGAATTCAGGTTGTGCCTTTTGGGACGAAAGGAGTGTTTGGAGTGAAAGATAATGGAATTCCGTGGTTTTAACGTATCTGTTATACCAACGAAAATTTGGTTGGATACGAGAAAGCGCTTTCAACAAAAATGAATAAATATACAATCGGGTTTGTAAATAAACAGAAAAATCTGCTGATTCCATACAGGATAGAGCCGCCGCAAGGACGGTTCAATCCCCGGCATCATCCGGTGTATTCACCATGTGGTGGGCGGCGATCACCAACCGATTCCACATCTCATCACGTGCTTCGCCGGTCACGCCGACTTCATCCAACGCTTCGGCCATGCATTGCAACCATGCTTGCGCTCGTTTCGGCGTGATCGGAAAGCGCAAGTGTCGGGCGCGCAACATCGGATGACCGTGCACGGATGTGTATAATGGCGGCCCGCCGAGAAATTGGGTGAGGAAGCGGTACTGTTTTTCCTTGACCGGCTCCAGATCTTCCGGAAACAACGGTTTCAACAGTGGATGTTGTTGCACGCGTGGATAAAAAGCTTTGACGATGCGTCGCACCGTTCGGTCCCCGCCGATCTTTTCGTAAGTGGACTGAATGGAATGCAATGGCTTTTCCTCCTTGATGAATCCGAACTTGATTCGGCTCCGGCAAATGCGGCCCAACGTTTGCCTGGTTATTGCAAACGCGGAGAAAAGCGAAATTCGTCTCCCACCCGATTGGCTCTCGTCCCCGGGATGTGTCTGGTCAATATTGCCCACATTGCTTTCCCGTCTCGCTCCACCTGCGCCCTGCAGGGAAGCGGATGATGACCGCTCCGACCCGGTCAGCACAGGACGCGGGCAAAAATACGATTCGCTTTGAGGAAATTGCCTGCGATTGTCGCGCTTCCCGATTCTTCGCTCAGTCTGGGCTTGGGCCTTTACTCGCCCGGGAAAACATTGCCCCCTTGTGGAATGATCAGATACACCCTGGCCGCAAGGGTACGGGAACAGTGGTGGGAGACTGCGGTTCGCTTTTTTGCAAAAAGACCTATGTTTTCCTGTCAAATCGTGGCCGGACTGACCAATAGCGCATCGCGGATCATCAGTTGAACCGGTCAGGATTTCTTCATTTGTTTAAAGGTGCGATCCACTGCCTGAAGCGTATCGGATATGTCTTCTTCGGAATGGGCCAAAGTCAGGAACCAAGCCTCAAATTTGGACGGTGCCAGGTAGATGCCTTCTTCCAGCATGAGGCGGAAGAAGCGGGCGAACATTTCGCTGTCAGCGCGTTGCGCCCCTTCGTAATCGATGACGGGTTCTTCCGTGAAATAGACCGCAAACGCGCCACCCTGCCGATTGATTTGCACCGGTATCCCGTATTTTCGGGCCAATTCCCCAATCCCGTCGGCCAATCGTTTGCCCATCTCATCCAACCGTTCGTAGACGCCCGGGCGGGACAACACTTCCAAGCAAGCGATTCCGGCTGCCATCGACAAGGGGTTACCCGCCATCGTACCGGCTTGGTACATCGGTCCCATCGGCGCCACTTTCTCCATGATTTCCCGTCTGCCGCCGTAAGCACCGATCGGCAATCCCCCTCCGATGATTTTGCCCAAGGCGGTCAAGTCGGGTTCCACTCCGTACATCGTTTGAATGCCACCGTAATGGAAGCGGAAGGCAGTGATCACTTCATCGTAGATCACCAGACCGCCGGCTTGATGCACCCACTCGTTGACCTTTTCCAGAAAGCCCGGCAGCGGAGGGACGATGCCGAAATTCCCCACCAGCGGCTCGACGAGTACGGCTGCAATTTGGTCACCCCAGCGGTCCAACGCTTCCCTCAGGGCATCCAGGTTGTTGAAGGGCATGGTGATCACTTCTTGTGCGATACTTTGCGGAATCCCTGCACTGTCCGGGATGCCGAGCGTGGACGGCCCGGATCCGGCAGCGACCAGGACCAGGTCGGAATGGCCGTGATAGCATCCGGCGAACTTTAATATTTTGTCCCTTCCGGTATACGCCCTGGCGAGACGAATGGTGGTCATCACCGCTTCGGTTCCGCTGTTGACAAAGCGGATTTGCTCGCAAGAAGGAATGGCTTCCCGTAACATGCGGGCGAATCGGATTTCTTTTTCCGTCGGTGTCCCGTATAAAGTCCCATCGGCGGCTGTTTGCACGATGGCCTCCGTGACGGCGGGATGGGCATGACCAAGAATAATGGGGCCGAATGCCCCCAGGTAATCAATATACCGGTTGCCGTCTTCATCCCAAAAATAAGCGCCTTTCGCCCGCTTCATGAACACGGGGGCGCCGCCGCCCACCGCGCGGAAGGAGCGGGAAGGACTGTTGACTCCGCCCACAATGACGTCCAGCGCTTGCTCATACAATTGTTCCGAACGTTCCCGTTTCAGTGCCAATGTTGTTCCTCCTCTTCTTTCCCCTTTCTCTATTTTATGGGTGTCAATCGGATCAGGGCAAGCGCGGATCCGGGGGATTCGGTTCCGCAATGATACAGAAGGGGACGGTTTATTCTACGCAGAGGATTTTCGCTTCTTGTCACCTTTCGTCGTTTCTTGTAAGGGGCGCTGTTTGTGTGATATTCTGAATCTGTTAACAGTGCACGATGATCATGCTGTTGATGAAGCAATCGATACGAGTATTCGATGACTTGGATCGATGTTTGACAGCTTCACATGTCAGTTTTGAGTGGATTTGGGGGCGAGAGCATTGTCGTTCTTTGCGGTGGGTGATCGATACCGTGACACCTACGAGATCGAGGTGGTTTTTCCTTTTTTCGACGGGGAATTGGCGATCGCTCGATCAGGAGATCAACGGTTTTTGTTGCAACATGCTCAATTGAAAAAACAAGCTCCCTCTCGTGCGATTCAACAATATCGTTCGCTGGATCATCCGCTGATTCTCCCCTATCGGGAAGTCTACACGGAAGAACGTTCACTGGTGTTTATTCGTCCCTATGAACCGTTTCAACCTTTGTACGATGCAATTCGACAACAACCGGCATCCGAGGATGAGCTGGTTCGCTGGGGAAAAAGTTTGTTACATATGGAAGCGTATCTACGCAGCAAACCGCTTCCCATGTATTTCATACTCGACCCGCGCAATATCGGGTTGACGGCCGATGGAAAGCTGATCGTACTGTATTGCGGTTTGCGCCAGATCACGGCCTTGGAACCTTCCTTGGATTGGGGATCTTTCTTCTACATTCTGCTCACCGGAGAGATGCGCGAGGAGCCGCTGGACAAAATCTCCGCAGACGCACCTTTTTCCAGGCCTATGATCCGCCTGCTCCAAAAGAGCTTGCGCAACCAATCCGTCGATTCCGTCCTTTCGCAGATCGAAAACTACGAACGGAAGAAAAAAGGAAAAGGCTTGTTGGATCGATTGTTCGGGGATCAAGCGGAGGAAGAACAACCGCAAATGACGCCGAACCGGATCGTAGTGCCGACATTGGTCCCGTCGTCATGGAAAGAAGCAGCGGAGCGTGAACGCTTGGAGCAGGAGCGTTTGGCGCGTGAAGCAGCGGAGCGGGAACGCTTGGAGCAGGAGCGTTTGGCGCGCGAAGCAGCGGAGCGTGAACGCTTGGAGCAAGAGCGTTTGGCGCG
>NZ_JAFHAP010000012.1:0-347 GCF_016938855.1 Polycladomyces zharkentensis
TTCCCACATCCGGGATCAAGCTGTCCATACACGCCATCTCGCTCCCGAGGCCGTTCAATCCCTTCACATTCAAGCGGGAGCCGTCGGACAGGATCACTTGACCGATCAATCCGTCACGACCACCAAAATCGCACCACAGGCCGTGGTTTCCGATCATCTCGCACCCGAATCCGTCTCCGATTCCCACATCCAGGATCAAGCTGTCCATACACGCCATCTCGCTCCCGAGGCCGTTCAATCCCTTCACATTCAAGCGGGAGCCGTCGGACAGGATCACTTGACCGATCAATCCGTCACGACCGCCAAAATCGCACCACAGGCCGTGGTTTCCGATCATCTCGCACCCG
>NZ_JAFHAP010000012.1:432-747 GCF_016938855.1 Polycladomyces zharkentensis
CATACACGCCATCTCGCTCCCAATACCATCCAGTCACATCACATCCAAAACGGGGCCGTCTCCCGGGAGCACCTCGCCGATCAATCCGTCGACACTGCCAAAATCGCACCACAGGCCGTGGTTTCCGATCATCTCGCACCCGAATCCGTCTCCGATTCCCACATCCAGGATCAAGCTGTCCATACACGCCATCTCGCTCCAGATACTGTTCAATCCCTTCACATTCGGGATGAAGCAGTTGGTCGGGATCAACTCGCCGATCAATCCGTCACGACATCCAAAATAGCACCGCAAGCCGTGGTTTCCGATCATCTC